>JAVXWK010000336.1:0-20131 GCA_032230575.1 Pseudonocardiales bacterium
GACACCGACACCTGCGCACCTCACGGATCGTCAGGCGCAGCCCACCGCACCGACCAACCGTCAGCGTCGGTCCCACCGACAGGCCGCTGCTCGTCCGCGACACCGACACCTGCGCACCTCACGGATCCTCAGGCGCAGCCCACCGCACCGACCAACCGTCAGCGTCGCACCGCCGACGAACCGCTACTCGTCCCGCCGACGCCGGCGCCGAGGCGCATCGCCACCGCCCAGAGACGCCAGCAGTTCGCTCACCGACTTGCCGTCCGCGTGCGCACCCGACGGGTCCTCGGGCGCGGCGCGGCGGCCCGTTGAGACCGCGGGCAGGCGGGTGGACGAGTCCTCGGCTACCCGGCGGCCGGAGACTGGAGGTTCGTCGGCTGTGGACCGGCGGCTTGGCGACACCGCCGGCAGGCGGGCCGAGGACTGCTCGGCGGCGCGGCGGCCGACTGGGGGCAGCGAGACCAGCGAGTCTTCGGAGGCTCGGCGGGTGCGAGGGGATTCCTCGCGTGGCGGAGCGTCGTCCGCGCGGCGTCGGCCGCCTGAGGGCGAGCCGCCGGCGGAGGGCTTCAAGGTCTCCCACGAACCGCTGTCCTGCTCCGGGGCGGGGGCCGGGGCGGGTCGGTCGTCGGCACGGCGGCGGCCGCCGGTGGCCGTGGCGCGGGACTCGGCCAGTGCGGACGGGTTGATCATCTCGGTGCGCTCGGCCACGCGGGGGCGCGGTTCGGGCTTGCGGGTCTCGACCGCCTTGGCGACGGCGGCCGGGGCCTTGGGCGGCTCGACCGGGCGCGAGAGCGACTCGGTGCGGTTCTGGGGCTGCGGGCGCTGCACTCGTTCGGTGCGGTTGACCTGAGCCTGCGGCTGGACGGGCGGGGCCTTCATCGTCGGCTGGGCGACCTGGGGCGGCACTCCGCCGAGCCGGGATGCCACGCCGCCGGCTGGGCGCTGCTGCGGGCGGGGCGGTTCCTGCTTCGCGGCCTTCACGGGCTCGCGGCGCACGACGGCCGGCTGCGGGCGGGGCGAGGTGCGGGCCGCCTCTGGGCGCGCGGGCTCCGGTCGCAAGGGCTCGCGGCGCGGCGGCTGCATCTTGGCCTCGTGGGCGACGCGCTCGATGAGCTCCGTGCGTTCGGAAGGCTTTTCCACCGAAGTAGAAGTGGTGACGGAGGTGGTGATCGCCGGTTTGGCGTTGATGATGCGGTTCTCGGGCAGCGAGGCCAGGCGAGCGGCGTCGGAGGCCAGGGAGCGCAGGCGGGTGGACTCGGCGCGCAGAGCCACGCGTTCGACCAGAACGTCGCCGCCCAGCAACGCCTGGAGGTTGTCGCGCAGAGCGTGCAGGTCGGCGCGCAGGGCCTCGATGTCCGCGCGCGACTCCTCCTCGATCCGCTTGCGGGTCTCGGACTCGATCTCCAGCTCGTACTCGCGGCGAGCGGCTACCTCGCGCTCGAGCTCCAGCTCGTAGACGGACTGGAGGTCGGCCACCTCTTCGTCACGCTCGGTGACCTGTTTGCGGTACTTGGCGGCGAGGAAGGCACCCACGAGCGCGGCCCACAACGCGGCCACCACGGCCAGGCGCAGCATGCGGGCGCTGTCGCTCGCAACGAGCACCGCCGCGGCCACGAGGGCGAGCGCCAATGCCGCTACTAAAAGCAATCGCCCGGTGCCACGACCGTGATCTTCCTGCTCGTCGTCGGCCGACGCGCCTCGCCCGGTCATGGGCACGAGGGTACCGCGTAGTTATGCGACTGAGACCTACGGCCGGGTATCTAATCCTTCCCCGGAGTCTCCGTCGGCGTCTTGCAGCAGTGTTCCAACCAGAGCGCGGCCGCCGTCAAGCCAATCGCCGAAACCATCCCGACAACGCCCGCGAACAGGTCGTTCCCGGCCGCGGCGAACTCGTCGCGCACCGGGATGGTGTAGATCAGCAAGCCTGCCCAGGCACCGAACATCAACGCGCCCAAAACCGAGGAAGCCTTCGCCAGCACGACCGCACGGGCCGCGGTGAGCGGCTGCACCGGCCGGGCGCCGGGCTTGCGCTGGATCCTGGCCCGCAACGAGAACGCGAGCCACAACTCGGCGGCCGCGATGGCGAGCAACGTCGAACCGGACGCACGCGGCAACGGCGGCAGCGAGTCGTACGCGAGCCGCAGCACCAGGTGGGTCAGCAGCCCGGCGATGATCGCGATCGTCGCCAGGTCACGTGGTCGGGTGAACCTCACGAGTCCATCCAACCCGAAAGCACGAGATCGTCACGCCGCCGCACACCCTCCGGGGAGAACGGCAAAGCAGAAACAGGACCGTGGCCCGGCAGCACCGCGTCGGGTTCGACGTCGAGCCACGGGATGAGGACCGTTGCGCGCTCAAACGCCCCTGGATGCGGCAGAAGCAGCTCCGGGTGGTCCGAGGTCACCCCGTCCACCGAAACCACGTCCACGTCCAACGTGCGCGGTCCCCAGCGCTTCTCCCGCACGCGCCCGGCGGCGTTCTCCAGCGCCTGACCGCGTCGCAGCCAGCCCCACTCGTCGATCCCCTCGCCGGAAACGATCACCACGGCGTTGAGGAAGTCCGGCTGGTCCTCCACTCCCCACGCGGCCGTTTCGTAGACGGGCGACACCGCGACCACGTGAGGGGAAAGCCCGTCCACGACGGACTGCAGGAACGCGAAGCGGTCACCCAGGTTCGAGCCGATCGAGAGAACCGCGCGGCTCACCGGGGTTCCTTCAGAGGGGCCGCCAGCCTGCGCGACCGGCGGATCGTCACCGACACGTCGTCGAACGTCAGCGGGATCGGCGCGGACGGCTTGTGCACCGTCACCTCGGCCGCGTGCAGCCGGGTGTCGGTCATCGCCGCGTCGGCGATCCGGCCGGCCACCGTCTCGATGAGGTCGCACGGCTCACCACCGATGATCGCCGCGGCCATCTCGGCCAGCTCGCCGTAGTGGTAGGTCTCCTTCAAGTCGTCGCTACGAGACGCCGACGAGAGGTCCAGCCACAGCGTGATGTCGACGACGAACTCCTGGCCGTCGCGCTTCTCGTGCTCGAAAACCCCGTGATTGCCGCGAACTCGCAGCCCAGTCAACGCGATCCGGTCAGCCATGTCCCCGCCTCCACGCACCGGCGACGGCGACCGCGTCCAAGGTCCGGTCGACGTCGTGCACCCGCACACCCCACGCTCCGTTGAACGCGGCCAGAGCAGACACCGCCGCGGTCGCGTCCTCCCTGCCGTCCGGTGGACGGTTGCCGAGCAGCGTGCCGAGGAAGCGTTTGCGCGACGCCCCCACCAGCACCGGGAAGCCCAGCTCGACCAGCTCGTCCAGGCGCTGCAACAGCTCCCAGTTGTGGTCGCCGAGCTTCGCGAAACCCAGTCCGGGGTCGAGCACGATCGACGACTCCGCAACTCCGGCCGCCACCGCCGTCTCGACGCGCTGCAACAGCTCGTCCCGCACATCCGAGACGACATCGTCGTACTGCGCCAACGAATCCATCTCCGTGCTGTGCCCACGCCAGTGCATCAGCACGTACGGCACACCGGCCGCGGCGACCACCCGGATCATCTCGGGATCGGCCAGACCACCGGACACGTCGTTCACGATCGACGCGCCCGCCTCCAGCGCGGCCGACGCCACGGCGGCGTGCATCGTGTCGACGCTGACCGGCACTCCCTCGGCGACCAGCGAACGGATCACCGGCACGACGCGGGAGATCTCCTCGCCGGCCTCGACGCGTTCGGCACCGGGCCTGGTGGACTCGCCACCGACGTCGACCAGGTCGGCGCCGCGCTTGTGCATCTCGACGCCGTGCGCGACCGCGTCGTCCCGGTCCAGGTAGCGGCCACCATCGGAGAACGAGTCCGGCGTGACGTTCAGAACGCCCATCACGACGCAACGGCCGGGGCGAGGCAGACCCTTCACCGCAGCCGGCCCCTGATCAGCTCGATCGCCTCCGCCCGCGACGAGGCGGACGTGCGCAGCAGCCCGCGCACCGCCGACGTCGTGGTGCGCGAACCGGGCTTGCGCACACCGCGCATGCCCATGCACAGGTGCTCGGCCTCCATCACGACGATCACGCCGCGCGGTTCGAGCCTGCGCACCAACGCGTCCGCGACCTGCGACGTGAGCCGTTCCTGCACCTGCGGCCGCTTCGAGTAGAGGTCGACGAGCCGCGCGAGCTTCGACAGACCGGTCACCCGGCCGGCCTCGTTCGGGATGTACCCGACGTGCGCGACACCGTGGAACGGCAGCAGGTGGTGCTCGCAGAAGCTGAACATCGGGATGTCCGTGACGAGGACGAGCTCCTCGTGGCTCTCGTCGAACGTCTTCGCCAGCACGCTGTCCGGGTCCGTGTAGAGGCCCGCGAACAACTCCCGGTAAGCCCGTGCCACCCGAGCGGGCGTCTCTTTCAGGCCCTCGCGCTCCGGATCCTCACCGCACGCGATCAACAGCTCGCGCACCGCTGCCTCCGCCCGCGCGTGGTCGAAGACCCGCCGCGCGGAGACGCCGGCCTCCCCGTTGCGGGTGAGACCGGCGTCTGCGCCGAGCTGAGGTGGCTCTGTCACTGCCGCTCGTCCTGGTCGGACTGCGGCTTCTTCGGCTCCCAGACGTTGTGCGGCTTACCGCCGGGCACGGTCGCCGGGGTCCATCCGGGAGGAGCGCCGTAGTTCGGCGGCCCCGCCTGGTTCGACGGCTGACCCGGCTGGTGCGCACCGTTCGTGCCGTTCGGCGACGGCAGCTCCTCGGTCGGCGCCGCGGCAACGGCCTCCTCGGTCGCCGGCTCGTCGTCGAGGGTGTCCTCGACAACCGGCGGCCACGGCTCGCCGCGTTCCTTCGCCAGCTCGCCGGGCGTCTTGATCGGCGGGATGTCGGACGGCGTGCGGTCACCGAAGTCGTTGAACTGGGTGATGCGCGGCCGCTTCTCGACGCGGGCGAAGATCCGCTCCAGTTCCTTCTGGTGCAGCGTCTCCTTCTCGATGAGCTCGAGCGTGAGGTCGTCGAGGACGTCGCGGTAGGTGACGAGCACCTCGTACGCCTCCGTGTGCGCCGCCTCGATGAGCTTGCGCACCTCCTCGTCGATCTCGTGCGCGACCTCCAGCGAGTAGTCCGCCTGGCGACCGGCCGAGCGACCGAGGAACGGCTCGCCCTGCTCCTGCCCGTACTTCACGGCGCCGAGCTTCGCGCTCATGCCGTACTCGGTGACCATCGCGCGGGCGATCTTGGTCGCCTGCTCGATGTCGTTGGACGCGCCGGTCGTGGGCTCGTGGAAGACGAGCTCCTCGGCCGAGCGGCCGCCGAGTGCGAACACCAGTCGCGCGATCATCTCGGACCTGGTCATCAGGTCCTTGTCCTCTTCCGGCACCGAGAGGGTGTGACCACCCGTGCGGCCGCGGGCGAGGATCGTGACCTTGTAGACCGGGTCGATGTCCGGCATCGCCCACGCGGCCAGGGCGTGCCCTGCCTCGTGGTACGCGGTGATCTTCTTCTCCTTCTCGGAGATGATCCGGCTCTTGCGGGCCGGACCGCCGATCACGCGGTCCACCGACTCCTCGAGAGCGGCACCGTCGATGACGTGGCCGTTGTGCCGGGCCGTGAGCAGCGCTGCCTCGTTGATGACGTTCGCGAGGTCGGCGCCGGAGAACCCGACGGTGCGCTTCGCGAGGCCGTCGAGGTCCGCGTCCGCGGCCATCGGCTTGCCCTTCGAGTGCACCCGGAGGATCTGCTTGCGGCCCTTCAGGTCCGGTGCGGACACCGGGATCTGACGGTCGAAGCGGCCGGGACGCAGCAATGCGGGATCGAGGATGTCGGGCCGGTTCGTCGCCGCGATCAGGATGATCCCGCCGCGCGAGTCGAAGCCGTCCATCTCGACGAGCAGCTGGTTCAGCGTCTGCTCGCGCTCGTCGTGACCACCGCCGAGACCGGCGCCGCGGTGACGACCGACCGCGTCGATCTCGTCGACGAAGATGATGCACGGCGCGTTCTGCTTGGCCTGCTCGAACAGGTCACGCACACGCGAGGCACCGACACCGACGAACATCTCGACGAAGTCCGAACCGGAGATCGAGTAGAACGGCACGCCCGCCTCACCGGCGACGGCCCTGGCGAGCAGCGTCTTACCGGTTCCCGGCGGGCCGTACAGCAGCACGCCCTTCGGGATCTTCGCGCCGAGAGCCTGGTAGCGGCCGGGGTTCTGGAGGAAGTCCTTGATCTCCTCGAGCTCCTCGACGGCCTCCTCGGCACCGGCGACGTCGGCGAACGTCGTCTTGGGCATGTCCTTGGACAGCTGTTTGGCCTTGGACTTGCCGAAGTTCAGAACGCGGTTACCGCCGCCCTGAGCGTTGTTCATCATCCACATCAGCAGCAGCAACAGCAGGCCGAGCGGCACGAGGTAGATCAAGATCTGCATCAGGATGGACTCCTGGCTGACCTTGGTCTCCACGATCGGCTTGTTGCCGGCCTGGTCGAGGACGTTGAAGATCTCGTCCGTCGAGCTGGCCGGGAACTGCGTGATGAGACGGTTGCTGCCCTCGAAGGTGGTGCCGTCGGTGAGGGTGAGCCGGAGCCGCTGCTCCTTGTCCTCGATCGTGGCTTCCTTGACCTTGCCGTCCCGCACCTGTTGCAGGGCTTGGGACGTCTTGACCGGGTGGTAGCCCCGTGAGTCGTCGAAGAGCACGGTGAAGACGAAGTAGAGCAGCAACACCGCAGCGATCCACAGCAGCGGGTTGCGAAGCAGGCGCTTGCGGTCCATGCACTTACGGCCGGCGGGCGGCCTCGACCCTCCCTGACTTGCGCGTCGGGCAGTGGAAGACCCACATACCGCGTCCGACCAGCCTACCGCCCGCTGGTCGGGTACTGAGCAACCAACGGCCGAGGCCCGTCCCGGGTTCCCACGCGTGACCCCTGCCACGCATGTTCACGCTGTTTGGTTCATCCGGAACAAATACGGCCGTCCAGACGAGTGACGCAGGTCACGCTGTCTCATTACGTTTGGGGGTCACATGTCATCCTCATTCATCCCCCGAGTGTTCCCCCGCCACTCGAAAGAGTGAACACGTGACCGAAGGTAAGTAACTGTATGTCAGCACGTCACACTTCCCCCGGTCTCTTCCGGCGGGTGGCCCTCCCCGTGGGCGCCCTGCTCGGAGTGGTCGCGGCGGCGGGCGTCACCGTCGTGGCACTGCGTGTCACCAGCGGCGCCGACTGCTCCGGCGCACTGCCGTTGAAAGTCGCCGTCACACCCGCCGCGTTAGATGTGGTGAACGCGGCAGCGCAGGACTACCAGCGGTCCCAACCGGTCGTGAACGGCCGGTGCGTCCAGGTCCAGGTCGAGTCGCGCAACGCGGCCGACGTGGCCAACGAGCTCCCGACCGCGCAGATCAACCCCCATTCCCTCTGGATCCCCGACTCCTCGATGTGGGCCGCCGAAGCCCAGCGCCAGGCCGCCGAAACCGGCCCGGAGGCCCCGAAGCTCGACATCAAGCCGTCCCTGGCCACCAGCCCGCTGGTGATGGCGGGCTCGGAACAGGCGATGGGCAAGATCGGCTTCCCGGTCTCCCCCGTCTCCTGGTCCAAGGTCGTCGACCCGCGCGTGCAGATCTCCATGAGCGACCCGACGATGACCTCTGAGGGTCTCGCCGCGCTGTTCGTGATCCGCACCCTGCTGGGCAACGCGGACGGCACCCCCAAACCGGAACTGGTCGGCACCCTGCTGCGCGTGGGTCGCAGCGCCGTCCCGTCGGTCCGCGACTCGTTCGGCAAGGTCACGACGGACGCCGAGAAGGCCCCGCTCTTCGCCGCCACCGAACAGTCCGTGGTCGCCAACAACCGCTCCGTCAAGGACAACGCGGTCCTGGGCGCACCGCCGAAGGAGGGCACGCTCTCCTTCGACTACCCGCTGGTCCGGGTCTCCCGCCCGAACGAGCCGGAGGGCATCGGCGAGGCCGCCTCCCAGTTCGAGAAGGCCCTGCGCTCGGCGGAAACCGTGAAGCGCTTCGGCGAGGCCGGCTTCCGCACCGTGCAGGGCGCCGCACCGGCCAAGTGGTCGACCGACGTCGAAGGTGTGCAGGCCGGCGACGTCAAGCTGATCGAGACCCCGAACGCCGACCAGGTCTCGGAACTGCTGCGCACGTGGGGCGCCATCAGCCTGGACATGCGCATGCTGACCGTCATCGACGTCTCCGGCTCGATGATCGAGAAGAGCGGCAACGGCAAGACCCGCGTCGAGGCCGCCACCGAGGCGTCCATGACGGCGCTTTCGATGCTGCCGGACACCACTCAGATCGGCCTTTGGGCGTTCTCGACCGACAAGAAGCCGCCGAACGACTGGATCGAGCTCGTCCCGATCGGTCCGCTGGGTGAGCCTCTGGCCGGTGTGACGCGTCGCAAGCGCCTGGAAGCCGGTGCCTCGCAGCTTCCCGGACTTGTCGGTGGCGGCACGGCTCTGAACGACACGACTCTGGCGGCGTTCCGGCACGTGTTGTCCGGGTACGACCCGTCGAAGGTCAACTCCGTCGTTCTGATGACCGACGGCCGCAACGACGACGTCTCGTCGATCGACACCGCCGCGTTGATCGAGACCTTGAAGCGGGAAGCCGATCCCGCGAAGCCCGTCCCGATCATCATGGTCGGGCTCGGGGACGAGGTCGACATGGACGCTCTGCGCGCCATCTCCGCTGCCAGTGGCGGTAAGGCGTACCAGGCTCGGAACCCGGAGGACATCCGCGGCGTGCTGCTGGACGCCGTGTCCCAGCGCCGGTGCCGTCCGACCTGCTGATGCTTTGAACGATGAAGGGCTCCTTCATCCACGTCAGGTGGATGAAGGAGCCCTTCATCGTTTTCAGCTCGAGTAGACCTTCGGATCCAGCGTGCCGATGTACGGCAGGTCGCGGTACCGCTCGGCGTAGTCCAGCCCGTACCCGACGACGAACTCGTTGGGAATGTCGAAACCGACGTACTTCACCGGCACCTCGACCTTCACCGCGTCGGGCTTGCGCAGCAGCGTGCAGACCTCCAGAGAGCGAGGCCTGCGCGACTGCAGGTTCTTCAGCAGCCAGGACAACGTCAACCCTGAGTCGATGATGTCCTCGACGATCACGACATTGCGGTCGGCGATGTCGCGGTCCAGGTCCTTCAGGATCCGCACCACGCCCGAGGAGGACGTGGAAGATCCATAGGACGAAACGGCCATGAACTCCAGCTGCACCGGAACGGGCAGCGCACGTGCGAGGTCGGCCATGAACATCACCGCGCCCTTGAGGACGGTGATCAGCACGAGGTCGGAGTCACCTTCTGGGTGATCATCCGCGACCTGCTTGGCGAGTTCGGTGACCTTGTCGCTGATCTCCTGCTCGGTGATGAGCACGGATGCGATGTCGCCGTCGTACACAGACAGGTCCCCTCTGCTTAAGACTCTGATTCAACAGCGAGCCTGCCATGCGCGCGCCGCACGACAAAGCCACCCGGTAGCCAGACACCGCCCTGACCGCGCCATTCACTCACCAGTGCGTCAACACGTCGCAGGTGCGAATCGGACAGTTCCGGCACGCCGGAGTCGATGAGCCACGATCTGAGCACTCTGCGTCGAAGTGCCACGGGCAACTCGCAGATGTCGTCCACCGCACAGCAGTCGCCGCGGAACGCCAAAGCCAGGGCGTCGAGTGCGTCACAGTCCTCGCGCAGCTGGGCCGCCGTGCGTGCCAACGACGCCGCCACGCCGCCCTGCAGCACGTCCTCCAGCAACGGCAGCACCTCGGAACGCAGCCGCACGCGCGTGAACGACGGGTCGAGGTTGTGCGGGTCGTCCCACACCTCGATGCCCTGCTCCGCACAAAAAGCCCGAGTGGCCGCACGGGACACGCCGAGCAACGGCCGTCCCCACGGCGGGTCGTGAGCACGCATGCCGGCGATCGACCGCGGGCCGGACCCGCGACCGAGACCCAGCAACACCGTCTCGGCCTGGTCGTCGAGCGTGTGGCCGAGCAGGACGACACCGGAAGCAGGCCTCAGCGCGGCATAGCGAGCCTTGCGAGCCGCCGCCTCGGGACCACCCGGCCCCGACACCGAAACAGCCTCCACGCGCGCCACCAGACCGAAAGAGGCGCACTGGCCGGCCGCGCGCAACGCCACGTCGGCCGAACCCTGCTGCAGCTGGTGATCCACGACGACAGCCGAAGCGCCGGGCACGAACTGGCCCACGCAGTACGCCAGCGCCAGCGAATCCGCTCCGCCCGAGACGGCGACGGTCACCGCTTCCGGGCGCGCCTCGTCGAGAAACCGGCGAACCGCCCCGCGAACCTCGGCGACCGGACCGTTCACGGTGCCACGCGGCGCAGCCAGGTCATCGGCTCGGTGATCTCGGCGCGGGTCGGCAGCGTCTCGGCGGAGGTCCAGATCGCGTTGAAGCCGTCCATGCCGACGCGTTCGACGACGTACTCGGTGAACGCGGCGCCTTCCTCGTACTGGCGCACCTTCGCGTCCACGCCGAGCGCGGTGCGCAGGATGCGGTCCAGCAGACCGCCGCCCTTGCGCCGCGCGGTGAAGCGGCTGCGGATCGTGCCGACCGACGGCACGACCGAGGGGCCGACCGCGTCCATCACGTGGTCCGCGTGGCCTTCGAGCAAAGTGGACAGTGCGATCAGCCGGTCCAGCACGGCTTTCTGCTGCGGCGACTGGATGAGCTCGATCAGGCCGATCGGGCCGTCGCCGGCGCGCAGCTTGTGCCGGAAGTCGCGGATGACCTCGGGCAACGGCGCCCGGTCGTCGTCCATTGTGGAGAGAAGCGTGGTGACCTGGTCGGAGAAGTACTTGCGCAGCCACGGCACACCGGTGAACTGCAGGCGGTGCGTGCACTCGTGCAGGCACACCCACATGCGGAAGTCGTCCGCCGGGACGTCCAGAGCCTGTTGCGCGCCAACGATGTTCGGCGCGACGAGCAGCAGGCGTCCGGCCAACTGGTCCTGCGGGCTGAACGGGTCGTACTGGCCGAGCACGCGCGAGCTCAGGAACGCCATCACGACGCCCGCCTGCACACCGGCGGTGCCCGCGAAGATGCTCGCCATCGCACCGGCCTGACGCGGCATCGCGGGTCCGGTCAACGCCGCCAGACCCTGCGCGGCCGCCCGCACCCACGCGGGACGGTCGACGACCTCGCCCGGCAGCAGCGGCAGGCCCTGGCCGAGCCCGGTCAGCTCGCGGACGTGCACCTCGGCCTGGGGCGCGAGGTCGCGAAGCCTGCCGACGACGTGGTCGGCCTCGTCCTTCCCGATCACCGGACCTGGTCTCACGAGCCGCACGGCGGTCGAAACCGCCAGCTCCCAGTCCACCGGGCCGAGCTCTTCCTCCGTCGCGCCGTTCACGCTTCCGACGCTACCTGCGCCCGCCCCGCTACGAACAGCCACAACCCCGCAACGCGGCGGCCAGCACGTCCAGCCCCGGCCGGACCTGGGTCTCCGGGTCGCCGTTGCTCGCCGACATGAACGCGAAGACCAGCACCCGTCCGTCCACGTCGACGACCACGCCCGCGAGCGCGTTGACGCCGGTGAGCGTGCCCGTCTTGGCCCGCACCCAGCCCTTGCCCGCGGACGCGTTGCCCGTGTAGCGACCGGCGAGGGTGCCGCTGCCGCCCGCCACCGGCAGTGCCGTCAGCAACGGCCGCAGCTTGGCCGTGCGCGGGTCGTCCAGCGTGGGCTTTGCCGCGGTGGCCAGCACGTCGGTGAGCAGCTTCGCCGGGATCTTGTTCGTGGCGCTCAGACCGCTGCCGTCGACGAAGTTCGCCCCGGTGAGGTCGAACCCGTTCTTCGTGAGGATGTCCCGCACGGCCTTGACCCCGCCCGCGAACGACGGCTCGTTGCCCGACTTGATCGCGATCTCGCGCGCGACCGCCTCGGTGAGGACGTTGTCGGAGATCTGCATCATGTTGTCGACGAGCTGCTCGATCGGCGCCGACTTGATCTCGCCGAGCACCTGCGCGCCCTGCGGAGCCGTACCTGCCGTGGCGCCGGGAGCTCCGATGCGCTGCGCGAACGCGTCCGCGGCGGACTGAGCGGGACTGCTGGTGCGGGCCGCCACGTCCTTCTTCGGGTCGAGCCGGCCGCCGTCGAGCATGAACGGCACGATCGGCGCGACCGAGCCGCCCGCGATGTCCGCGCTCTCCCACTGCGGGCCGAGCGCCTCGCCCGTGTACCGGCCGAGGTCGAACTGGACCTTGGTGACCGCGCCCTTCTGCTTGACCTGGTTGACGAGGTCGTCGAGCGTCGCGGCACCGGGGTAGACGGAGCTGCCGGGCGTGCCGGAGATCGTCGGGTCGCCACCGCCGACGATCACCACGGTGCCGGGCTCCGCGCCCTGGACGACCTTCGTGGACAGCTGCTCCGTCTTGTCCAGGCTGAGCAGCGCCGCCGCGGCCGTGAGGATCTTGAGGCTGGACGCCGGGGTCGCGGCCGTGGTGTCGCCCTGCTGCCACAGCGCGGTACCGCTGGCCGGGTCGATGACGCTGCCGGTCAGCGTGCCGAGGACCGCGTTGGCCGCCGGACCGGTGAGGGCGGTCTTCACGCCCTGCGGGGACGGCGCCGGTGCGCCCGCCGTGGCCGCCTTGACGAGCGGCTGCACCTGCGCGGGCGCGGCCGGGGGCTTGGTCTCGACGGCCGCGGGGCCGCCGAACTCGTCGACCGCGTAGATGGTGGCGCCGGCCAGAGCCGCGACGACGAGCAGGCCGAGCACGACCGCGAGGGGCTTGCGGCCCTTCTTGGGCTCGTCGCCGGTCAGCCGGTCTTCCGGTTCTTCCTCGTAGCCGGAGACGGGGAGGGTCTCGCGGAGAGGCTTTTCCTGGCGTTTGGTCTGCTCGGGCACGGGCGCCGGACGCTGGGGCTGGTCGAAGCGCGGCGGTTCCTGGCGCAGAGGCTCTTGGCGCGGTTCGGGACGCGGTGGTTCCTGGCGCTTCGGTTCCTGGCGCTGGAGCTGGTCGACGCGCAGCATCTCGGTGCGCTGCGGTTCCGTGCGCTGCGGCTCGGTGCGCGCGGGTTCCTGACGAGCGGGCCCGTCGGGTCTGACCTGCTGGTCGAACCACGACTTGTCCGCCATCGGAAGCTGGTCGACCCGAGCGGTCTTGCCCGGAACCGACAGCTCCGTCGTCTTCTGCTCCGGCTTGGCCACCACGCGGGTCTGGTCGTTCTTCGGCTCCACCACCGGCGCGGGCTTGTTGTTGTCCCCCGGCGAGATCCGCATCGGCGCCGCACGCGGAGACTCGGCGGGTTGGCCACCGTCCGGCCCAACCTGCCCGTGAGACTTCCCACCCGAAGATCCACCAGCAGAACCGGGAACACCCCCGGAACCGGCCAAAGGCACACCCGCACCATTGGCCCCAGGAGCAGCGCCGTTCGGGACGGAACGAACCGGGGACGAGCGCGGAGGCTCCGGTGTGGACGGTCGTGTGAGCACAGCCGCGACGGGGAACCGCATGGTCGGCTGGTCCACTGACGGGCGCTTGACCTGCACCGTTGGCTCGGCGAGCGGCTCGTCCAGCTCCGCGTCGTCATCGTCGGTCGGCCACTGGGGCTCGTCCGGCAAGAGGGCCTCCGTCAGCTCGGTACGGGCAATCTCACACCCTCCAGCCGCCGCTCCGATGAGGGTTGACAGGGCGTCGTGGTCCACACTAGTGGCGTCACGAATGGGCTACATGAGCGAGGACCAGTGGAGTTCGACGTCCTGATCGAGATCCCCAAGGGCGTGCGCAACAAGTACGAGGTGGACCACAAGAGTGGTCGCATCCGCCTCGACCGCACGTTGTTCACGTCGACGCAGTACCCGGCCGACTACGGGTTCATCGAGAACACCCTGGGTGAGGACGGCGACCCGCTGGACGCCCTCGTCCTCGTCCAGGAGCCGACGTTCCCCGGCTGCCTCATCGCGGCCCGCGCCATCGGCATGTTCCGCATGACCGACGAGAAGGGTGGCGACGACAAGGTTCTCTGCGTCCCCGCCCATGACCCTCGGCACGAGCACCTGCGGGACATCCACCACCTGGCGGAGTTCGACCGCCTGGAGATCCAGCACTTCTTCGAGGTCATCAAGGACCTGGAGCCCGGAAAGAGTGTCGAGGGCGCGTCCTGGGTGGGTCGCACCGAGGCCGAGGCCGAGATCGAGCGCTCCTACCAGCGCTTGAAGGACGCCGAGGCACGCGGCGAGACCTTCCACTGAGCGCACGCGAAAGGGCCGTCCCCCGCGAGGAGGACGGCCCTTTTTCCTTTGCCCGCTAGTGAATCGCCACGGCCTCGGCGTCCGCGACCCGCTCCAGACCCGACCTGGTCGACAGCGGCTTCTCGCGCAGGAACCACACGAGGACGAACGCCGCGATCATCACGATCCCACCGGTCATGAAGACCGTGTCGATAGCGCTGGAGAACCCGTCGAGGAACGGCTTGGCCAGCACCGGGTCGAGGTGGTTGAGGAACTCGGTGTTGTTGATGTCCACACCGGACCCGCCACCGCTCTGCAGCGCCTTGGCGAACTCCGGGTTGTGGCCCAGCGCGACCTTGAACGCCTCGGTCTGCATGGCGGCCTTGAGGCCCTCGGCGATCTTGTCGCCGACCGTGCTGAACAGGATCGACAGGAACACCGCGGTGCCGACGGTGCCACCGATCTGGCGGAAGAACGTCGCCGAAGCGGTCGCCACGCCCATGTCACGCGGCTCGGCGTCGTTCTGGATGGCCAGAAGCAGCGTCTGCATGCACTGGCCGAGGCCGGCGCCCATGATGAACATGTAGATCATGACCTGCCAGTTCGGCGTGGTCGTGCCGATGGTGCTGAGCAGGATCAGCGCGACCGACATCAGACCGGCGCCGATGATCGGGAAGATCTTGTAGCGCCCGGTCTTCGACGTGACGCGGCCCGCGATCGCCGTGGCGGACATGATGCCGAACGTCATCGGCAGCAGCATCAGGCCGGAGACCGTCGGGGTCACGCCCTTCACGATCTGCAGGTACAGCGGGATGGAGACCATGCCGCCGAACATGCCGATGCCCAGCACGAAGTTGATCGTGTTGCCCAGCGCGAACGTCTGGTTGCGGAACATCCGCATGGGCAGCAACGCCTCGTCACCGGCCCGGAACTCGGCCCAGACGAACGCGATCAGACCGAGCACACCGACCACGTACATGGCGATCGACGTACCGGACGCCCAGCCCCACTCGCGGCCCTGTTCGGCCACGATCAGCAGCGGCACCAGGCCGACGGTCAGCGTCAGCGCGCCGAGGTAGTCGACGCGGTGGTCCACCCGCTGGTGCGGGATGTTCAGCACGCGGCCGACGACGAACAGCGCGAGCAGCGCGATCGGCACGTTGACCAGGAACACCCAGCGCCACCCGGTGATACCGGCGAACGAGGTCAGACCCGCGAACACACCGCCGATGACCGGTCCGAGCACGCTGGCCGAACCGAACACGGCCATGAAGTACGCCGAGTACTTGCTGCGCTCACGCGGCGAGATGATGTCCGCCATGATCGCGAACGCCAGCGACATCAGACCGCCGGCGCCGAGACCCTGCACCGCGCGGAACGCCGCGAGCTCGTACATCGACGTCGCGATGCCCGAGAGCAGCGAACCCGCGAGGAACAGCGTGATCGCCGCGAGGTACATCGGCTTGCGCCCGTAGATGTCCGACAGCTTGCCGTACAACGGGGTCGTGATGGTCGCCGTGATCAGGTAGGCGGTGGTCGCCCACGCCTGGAGCGTCTGACCGTGCAGCTGGTCGGCGATGGTCTTCATCGCGCTGGCGACGATCATCTGGTCCAGCGCGGCGAGGAACATGCCCAGCAGCAGGCCGGACAGCACCGTCATGATCTGGCGGTGAGTCAGGGAGACGCCCGGTGTGGGTGTCGCCTCGGTTGTTGATGACATCTCTACTTTTCCCCTCCTGCGCGGGTCCCCGTCCCGCGTTCGGTCATAAGCGCAGGAATCGTGCGCTCGTAGTCCTGGACAAAGCGTTCGAACAGGTCCGCGAAGCCCTTGAAGTCCTCGTCGGGCCAGTCCGCGAACACCTGCTCGATCGCGTTGTTGCGCTGCCGGCGTCGCTCGATGAGCAACTGGCGCCCCGCTTCGGTGACCGCCAGCACGCTGGCCCGGCCGTCCGCCGGATCAGCGCGCCGCTCCACAAGCCCGTCCTTCACCAGCCCGGCCACCTGCCTGCTGACCGTGGACGGGTCGGACAGGACAGCCTCCGCCAAACCGCTCGAACGGCACTCACCTAGTCCGGAGAGCGTCGCGAGCAGCACGAAGGCGGACTTGTCCATGCCCTGCTTGGCCATCTGATGAGCGACCTGGGCGTGCATCTTGTTCAGCCGCACCATGGCCATGCCCACTCGATCCGCGAGCTCGTGCTCGGGATCGACGGCCATGCACCTGCCCGGATCGACCATCTGACACCTCGTTGCTTGTATCACCCAACTAGTTGCTCGCTACAAGCATCCATCTCGGTCCGCCGGATTGCAAGTGAGTTTCAGGTCTCACTCCACAGTGGAGCCGGACAGGTACGGCGAGTGGTGGTTACCGACGGGTAGCCGACTGAGTTACTCGCCGGTAGCATCCGTCTCATGAGCCAAGACGTGTCGTTCGTCGCCGACGCAATGAAGCAGGCCGTGCCGTACGTGAAGGCCACCGGCATCGACTTCGAGGAGGTCTCACCCGGCCGCGTCGTCGCGACGCTGCCGGACGAGCCGACGCTGCACAACCACATCGGCGGGCCGCACGCCGCGATGATGTTCGGTCTCGGCGAGTCCGCGTCCGGCGCCGTCGTGATGGCCGCGTTCACCGCGCACCTCGGCAAGGCGACGCCTCTCGCCGTTCGTGCTGACATCGCCTACAAGAAGATCGCGATGGGCGCCCTGCGCGCCGAGGCCGTTCTCGGACGTCCCGCCGAGGACATTCTCGCCGAACTGGAGTCCGGTACCCGCCCCGAATTCCCGGTGACTATCATGATCACCAACGCCGAGGGTGTGACCACCGGAGAGATGACCGTGGTCTGGACGTTGAAGCCCGTCCGCTGAACTGGGCATCTCCGTATTTCATTTCGGACTACCGGTGAACCGATCCGCGCCAAATACGTAACCTTGGCCGCTCGCCCGAGAGCAAGCACTATTCAGGTTTATGTCGGGGTGGAGAACTGTGAGCGGCGGAGTTCTGCTGGTAGCGCTCACCGCTGGGTGCACAGCGCAGGCGCAGCAGACGACTCCCGTCGCGGTAGAAAAACCGGCCGAGGACACGCCGTCGTCGACGTCCCCTTCGGTACCGCCGGCCCAGTTGGGCATCACGGTGGCGTCGATCGTGGACGGACGTGCGGTGATGCTGTCCGACGGCTCGAAAGCCGAGGTCGCGGGCCTCGCCCCGCCGGGACCGTGCTGGGCTGAGGCCGCGACCAGCTTCGCCAAGGCCATGCTGTTGAACCAGCAGGTGCGCTACGACCGGACCACAGGCGCGCTGAGCCTCGCGGACGGCACCGACTACACGTTGCTCGCGCTGGGCAACGGCGCCGGACGCTCCGCCGGCAACCCGACGGCGGCGCAGCGGGAAGCCGAAGGAGCTGCGCAGAGGGTTCCGATGGGCCTGTGGGGAACGCCGTGCGGTGGCAAGGACACCACCGAGACTCCCACTCCCCCGCCTCCGCCGCCGCCTCCTCCCGCCCCCACCACGACGAAGCCGAAGCCGACCACAGCGCCCAGGCCGAAGCCGGTCTTCTACGCGACTTGTGACGACGCACGGCGTGCCGGCGCGGCGCCGCTCTTCTGGGGTCAGCCGGGCTACCGCGTCGAACTCGACGACAACCGGGACGGTGTTGCCTGCGAGAGCCGGTACGGCTACCGCTAGGCCATGCGCTCGCGTGCCGATCGAGGTTCCCCACGAGACGTTGCTCAAGGGCATGCGGCAACTGTTGGACGCACGCCCTCCGGACGAGGCCGAGCAGCCGCTGGCCGCGCTGCGCTCGGCCGTGTGCCGAGGGGCGACCATCTGGTGCCGGACGCTCCTGAGTTCAACGCGCTGCTGGAGAGTTTTCTAACCTCATCGGCATGAAGCTGGACAGAAGTGCCGTCGACTACACCCCGAGCGACGTCGGGGCCATCGCGAAGCAGGCGGAGGACCGGGGCTACGACGGGTTCTGGCTCGCCGAGACCAAGCACGACCCGTTCCTGGCGCTGGGCGGAGCCGCCGCGGCGACCGAGCGGATCGAGCTCGGCACGGCGATCGCGGTGGCGTTCGCCCGCAACCCGATGACGATCGCCACCACGGCGAACGACCTGCGGTTGCTCTCGGGCGGCAGGTTCAACCTCGGGCTCGGCTCGCAGATCGAAGCGCACATCACCAAGCGGTTCTCCATGCCGTGGAGCAGGCCCGCCGCGCGCATGCGTGAGTTCGTGCTGGCCATCAAGGCCATCTGGCACGCGTGGGAGACCGGCGAGCGGCTGGCGTTCCGCGGCGAGTTCTACAAGCACACGCTGATGACGCCGTTCTTCGATCCCGGCCCGAACCCGCACGGCAGCGCGCCGATCTACCTCGCGGGCGTCGGCGAGCTGATGACCGAAGTCGCGGGCGAGGTCGCGGACGGTTTCCTGTGCCACAACTTCACGACAGAGCGGTACCTGCGCGAGGTGACGCTGCCGGCACTCGAACGCGGCCGGGCCAAGGCGGGGAAGACGTTGGAGGGCTTCGAGATCAGCGGGCCCGTGTTCGCGGCTTCCACGGACGAGGAGATCGCCGACGTCAAACGGCAGATCGCGTTCTACGGGTCGACGCCCGCGTACAAGCCCGTGCTGGACCTGCATGGCTGGGGCGAGTTGCACGAGGAGCTGCACCGGATGTCCCGGCGGCAGCAGTGGACCGAGATGAGTGAGCTGATCAGCGACGACGTGCTGCGCGAGTTCGCCGTCGTCGGGCCCGCCGACACCCTCACAGCCGCGTTGCTGGACCGCTACGGCGACGTCGTCACGCGGATCTCACCGTCGACGAACGTGCTTCAGCGACCCGAGAAGTGACTGAGACCCTGCCGTGCCAGCTCGGCGTGGAAAGCGTCGAGCTCGGCGCGCACTCTGGCGACGCCCCTCTTGCGGATCCACCTGCGTCTGCCCACGTTGGCGGCGGTCAGGGCGAACGGTAGCGCCAGCACGGTCAGGACGAGCATCGTGATCATCTTGTCTCCTCAGGGGTTGCGAACAAGCAACGACCAATCGAGACACCGCTTACGGTAGCGGGTCCAAAGCCACCCAGGTGGAGCAAAGTCACCGACAGCAACTCAGTTCTTGACTAATTTTGTTTTCGGTGCGACGGTTGAGCCATGTTCGAAGTGGCGGTGATCGAGGACCCGGCCGCGGCCGAGGTGTCGCTGGATCCGGTGCGAGCGCGGTTGCTCGCGGAGCTGGCAGAGCCGGGATCGGCGACGATGCTCGCCGCGAAGGTCGGCCTGCCCAGGCAGAAGGTGAACTACCACCTGCGCACGCTGGAGCAGCACGGCCTGGTGGAGCTCGTCGAGGAACGGCGCAAGGGCAACGTCAACGAGCGCCTGATGCAGGCGACGGCGGCGTCCTACGTGATCTCACCGACGGCGCTCGCGGCCGTGCAGCCGGACCCGGCGCGGTCACCTGACCGGTTGTCCGCGCGGTGGCTGCTGGCCGTGTCGGCGAGGCTGGTGCGCGACGTGGGCACGTTGATCACGGGCGCGACCAAGGCGAAGAAACGGCTCGCGACGTTCGCGCTGGACGGCGAGATCAGGTTCGCCTCCGCTGCCGACCGCGCGGCCTTCGCAGAGGAGCTCGCTTCGTGCGTGACGCAGCTCGTCTCGAAGTACCACGACGAACAGGCCGAAGGAGGGCGTCCGCACCGAGTCATCGTCGCCCTGCACCCCAGCGTTGCCGCCAAGGAGGAAGAGTCGTGACCCGCGAGTTCGAGATCAAGAAGGAAGTCGAGGTCGAGGGGACCCCGGAGCAGGTCTGGGACGCCATCGCGACCGGACCCGGCATCGACTCGTGGTTCATGGGCCCTCACACCGTCGACGGACGGCTCGGCGGCCGCATGTCGCTCGACCTGGGCTTCTTCCAGGAGGCCTCGACGATCACCGCCTGGGAGCCGGGCAAGCGGTTCGCCTATGAGAGCGACAAGGCCGACGACGG
>JAVXWK010000807.1:0-8898 GCA_032230575.1 Pseudonocardiales bacterium
TTGACCCGCCTGATCTCACCCGCGAGCCCCACCTCGCCGAGCACCACCAGGTCAGCCGGCAGCGCGATCTCCCGCTCGGCCGAAGCCACCGCCAGCACCACCGCGAGGTCCGCAGCGGGCTCGGTCAGCCGCATCCCGCCCACGGTCGCGGTGAAGACGTCCTTCTGGAACAGGTTGACCTTGCCGCGCTTCTCCAGCACGGCCAGCGCCATCGAGATCCGCGCCGAGTCCAGCCCGCTCACCGCCCTGCGCGGTGCGGGCAGGTTCGTCTTGGCGACCAGCGCCTGCACCTCGCCCAGCATCGGCCGTTTGCCCTCGACGATCACCGTCACGCAGGTGCCCTCGACGGCCGTCTCGCGGCGCGTCAGGAACAACCCGGACGGGTCCGGCACGCCCACGATGCCGTCGTCGCGCAGTTCGAAGCAGCCCACCTCGTCGGCCGCGCCGTAGCGGTTCTTGATGCCGCGCAACAGCCGCAGACTGGAGTGCCGATCACCCTCGAACTGCAGCACCACGTCGACGAGGTGCTCCAGAACCCGTGGCCCCGCAACGGATCCGTCCTTGGTGACGTGGCCGACCAGCACGACCGGCAGCCCGCGCTCCTTGGCCATCGCGATCAGTCCTGATGCGACGGTCCGCACCTGCGTGACGCCGCCGGGCCCACCTTGCGCACTCATCGTCGATATGGTCTGCACCGAGTCGACGATCAGCATCGACGGCTTCACCTGGTCGACCTGCCCGAGCAACGCGCTGAGCTCGCTCTCGGCCGCCAGGTACATCTCGCCGTGCAGGTTGCCGGTGCGCTCCGCCCGCAGCCGCACCTGGCCCGCGGACTCCTCACCCGTCACGTAGAGACAGCGGCCGTGCAACTCTGCCCAGCGGTGCGCGGCCTCCAGCAGCAACGTCGACTTGCCGACACCCGGCTCGCCCGCCAGCAGCACAACGGCACCCGGCACCAGGCCCCCGCCCAGCACCCGGTCGAACTCGCTGACACCCGTCGACAACGCCCGTGCCGACTCGATGTCGACCTCGCCGATCGGCCGGGCCGCCGACGTCGGCGCGCCCGCCACCACACGGGTCACCGACGCGGCGCCACGTTCCTCGATGCTGCCCCAGGCCTGGCACTCGGGGCAGCGGCCGAACCACTTCGCCACCTCGTGCCCGCACTCGGCACAACGGAAGATCGGCCGCGCTGTCTTCGCCACACCCCGAACGTTAGAGGACAGGTCTGACAGTGTTTGTTGGCCGCTGCTTCGCAGACGGCGGCGAGTTCGTCGAGAAGTCGGTCGTCCGGCCGACACGAACTCGCGAAAAGTTTTCTCGCCGGTTTGTCGATCCGGTGCGGAGCCCGTTCGACGCATCTGTGGAAGGACACAACAGCCTGGAGGACACAGTGACCACCGCAACCGCGACCCAGACCCGCAAGTTCGCCCTCGGCCGCTACGCCACCGTCGTCACCCGCGTGCTGACCGGCCTGCTCTTCGCCACGACCGGCCTGAACGGCTTCCTGATGTTCATGCCCGCCCCGGACCCCAGCACGATGGCACCCGAAGGTGTGGCTTTCAGCGGCGCCCTCTACGCCACCGGCTACATGCTGCAGCTCGCGTCCGGCGTCCAGCTCGTCGCGGGCGTCCTGCTGATCGTCGGCCGCTTCGTGCCGCTGGCTCTCGCGATGCTGGCCCCGATGGTCGTGAACATCTTCCTGTTCCACGTCTTCCTGGAGCCGTCGGGCATCTCGATGGCGCTGCTCGTCGTGGCCGCCGAGATCGGCCTCGCCTGGGCCTACCGCGACAAGTTCCGCCCGATGCTCAAGGCCTCCTGACCCCGGCAACGCGAGAACGCCGCCCCCTCCGAAGAGGGAGCGGCGTTCTCAACGTCTCGCGAGTTCGTGTCGGTCGTCCGGTCGCCTCTTCGGGTCAACCGCCGAAGGCGATTCGGGCCGAAGCGGTGGCCGGACGACCGACTTCTCGACGAACTCGCCGCCGTCTGCGAAGCAGCGGCCAAAGATTCAGCGGCAAAAGATTCAGTGCCCGCCTTCGTGGCCTTCGCTGACGCGCTTGTGCTCGGACGGCGCGATCGGCACCTCGAGCGTGACCGAACCGGCCTTCTCGAAGAGGAACGTGATCTTCACCGTCTGCGCCGCCACGATGTCGCGGTTGACCTTCTTCAGCGTGCAGCGGATGTGCAGCACCTCGAGGTCGTCCGGAATCGCGGACGCGCTCGGATAGGCCGAGGACGAACCCGACGGGCGACCGGACGACGACGCGGCCGAACCGGACGACGACGGCGTCACGGAGCCCGACGTCGGGGTGCCCGACGAGGACGGGACACCAGAGGTCGGCGACACCGACGAGGACGGCGCGTTCGACGACGACGGCACACCCGAGGAGGACGACGGCGCGGAGGTCTTCGTCGGCGCCTTCGAGGCGTCGTACTCGGCCTGCAGCGCGTACCGCGACGGGATCTCCTTGCTGCCCACGACCTCGGCCTCGGCCTCAGCGGCGTCGGACTTGATCGACAGCAGCTTGTCCGGGTTCTCGCCCGTGTTCGCGATGACGAACGTCAGCGGGACGTCGTCGTCCTTGTGGTAGCGGTTGCCGTCCGGCGGGAACGCCAGCACGACGTTGCGCACCGCGATCGGGCCCGCGTTTCCGCTCGCCCCGTCGACTGCGGCGACCTGGGTGTCGGTCTGGGTGATCTGACCGGCGCTGCAGCCGACCGCCACCAGGCCGAGGCCCGCGGCCAGCGCTGCCGTCACGATCAACCGGCGAGACACTCCTGAGTTCACGGCTCCAGCGTCCTTCCTAGGGAACAACCACCAGGCAAGGAGCCTAACCGGGGCCCGAAAAGCGGACGCGACGTGGTGCCATTCGATCTTCGGTGAGTCGTACCTTGCACGCGAACAGGTGGTTTGTCAACCCCCCGCATGGCCCTGACCAGCACTAACGGATCATCGAGCGGCGTTCGCGGCCTTGCCGGACGTGTTAGGATGGAGGCATCGAAAGGGGCAGAGGACACATGGTTTTCAAGGTCGGAGAGACCGTCGTCTACCCGCACCACGGTGCCGCTCTCATCGAAGCAATCGAGACCCGCGTTATCAAGGGCGAGGAGAAGAAGTACCTCGTTCTCAAGGTGGCGCAGGGCGACCTCACCGTTCGGGTTCCCGCTGACAACGCCGAAATCGTAGGCGTGCGTGACGTTGTCGGCCAGGAAGGGCTCGACAAGGTTTTCGAGGTCTTGCGTGCTCCCCACACCGAGGAGCCGACCAACTGGTCTCGGCGGTACAAGGCCAATCTTGAGAAGCTCGCCTCTGGCGATGTGAACAAGGTTGCGGAAGTGGTGCGCGACCTCTGGCGGCGCGAGAAGGATCGCGGGTTGTCCGCCGGCGAGAAGCGGATGCTGGCGAAGGCTCGGCAGATACTGGTCAGCGAGCTGGCGCTGGCCGAGGGCACCGACGAGGACAAGGCCGAGGTTCTCCTCGACGAAGTTCTCGCCACCGCCTCGTAGTTTTCAAACAAACACAGAGCATCGGACGTAAGTCGCGAACATGAGTGTTGTCGCGCTCGTGCCCGCGGCAGGGCGGGGAGAGCGTCTGGGCTACGGGATGCCCAAGGCGCTCGTGCCGGTCAACGGAGTGCCGCTGTTGACTCGTGCCGTGCAGGGTCTGTTCGCGTCAGGCCAGGTTCAGCACGTCGTCATCGCCGCTCCACCGTCCGATGTGGACTTGGTGCACACCGCTACCGCCTCGCTGGCCCCGGCCGGCGGGGCGGTGCACGTGCTTTCAGGGGGCGCCGAACGCACCGACTCGGTGCGCCTCGCCCTCGAACACGCGCTCAGCGTGATTCCGGACACCTCCATCGTGCTGGTGCACGACGCTGCCCGCGCTTTCACTCCTCCCCAGGTCATCGCCGCCGTCGTGGCCGCGGTGCGCGACGGGCACGACGCCGTCATCCCGGTTCTTCCGGTGACCGACACGATCAAGCAGGTGGACGAGGTCGGAGTAGTCGTCTCCACACCTGACCGGGCCGCTCTGCGGGTCGTCCAGACCCCGCAGGGTTTCCGCGCCGAGACTCTCAAAGCCGCCTATTGCTCCGGTATCGCCGCGACTGACGACGCTGGTCTGGTGGAGAAAAACGGCGGCAAGGTCCACACGGTTCCTGGGCACGCGCACGCCATGAAGATCACCACCCCGTTCGACCTCGCGGTCGCGGAAGCACTGTTCGCAGGAGAGCAAGCGTGAGAATCGGCCAGGGCGTCGACGTCCACCCGATCGAGGCCGGCCGCGAGTGCTGGGTCGCCGGACTGCTGTGGGTAGGCGTCGACGGTTGCGCCGGTCACTCCGACGGCGACGTGGCCTCGCACGCCCTGTGCGACGCGCTGCTGTCCGCAGCGGGCCTCGGTGACCTGGGCGAGGTCTTCGGCACGTCCGACCCGCGCTGGTCGGGCGCGCACGGAGTGGTTCTGCTCACGGAGGTCCGCCGCCTCATCGAGGAAGCCGGCTTCCGTGTGGGAAACGCCACAGTGCAGGTGATCGGCAACCAGCCCCGCATCGGCAAGCGCCGCGACGAGGCCCAGAAAACGCTTTCCGAAGCCGTCGGCGGCCCTGTCTCGGTGGCCGGCACCACCACCGACGGTCTCGGTCTCACAGGGCGAAACGAGGGAATCGCGGCGATCGCCACGGCGTTGCTCGTGCCATGGCCACCCTCTCAGAACCACAGCGCGGTCTCCTAGACAGCGCTAACTACGCCACCGTCGCGACGCTGACCAAGGACGGCAGCCCGCAGACCTCGGTCGTGTGGATCAAGCGCGACGGCGACGACGTGCTGTTCTCCACCGTCGTCGGCCGCGCGAAGGAAGTGCATCTCAAGCGCGACCCGCGGGTCAGCATCACCGTGATCGACAAGGACAACCCGTTCAACTACACGGAGTTCCGCGGTGAGGCGTCGCTGACGACCGAGGGCGGCCCCGAGCTCATCAACGAGCTGTCGCACAAGTACATCGGCAAGGACTACCCCGGCGACGTCGGCACCGACAACGTGCGCGTGATCGTCCGCGTCGCGGTGGCGAAGACCACCGGCAACCTCTAGTCCGGCAGCTTCAGAACAGCGGTGCCGCCGTCGAGGTCCACCCGGCTTCGCGGCGGCGCGGCGTCACCCTCCTCGTCACGCAGCTGCCGCTCCTCCTTGCGGAACTCGATCTCCTCGCGCTTGCCCGCCTCGAACGTCGCACCCAGCTCACCGATGCCCGCGGTCGCCATCGGGGTGCCGCCGCCCTTCCTGCGCACGAACCGTTCGACCATCGCGAGCACGAACAGGGCCGCCACCAATGCGGGTAACGACATCGCGAAGAGGAACCCCAGGCTCATACCTGGACAACTCCCGCGTCGAAGCTGTGGTTCCCGCCACTACTAAGCTCCGCCAGGTGCCCAAGTACGACGTGTGCCTCTCATTCGCCGGGGAAGATCGCGACTACGTCGACGAGGTGGCCCGCCACCTGACCGACCTAGGCGTCTCCCGCTTCTACGACACCGACGAGCAGGCTGATCTCTGGGGCAAGAACCTCGTCGAGCACCTCGACCAGATCTACCGGCACGA
Source organism: Pseudonocardiales bacterium (assembly GCA_032230575.1). Classification (GTDB taxonomy): domain Bacteria; phylum Actinomycetota; class Actinomycetes; order Mycobacteriales; family Pseudonocardiaceae; genus Lentzea. Next base: position 5,595 of record JAVXWK010000807.1, read on the forward strand.
CTCCCGCTTCTGCGTGATGTTCATCTCCGAGGCGTACGCGCGGAAGATGTGGACCAAGCACGAGCGGCAGTCCGCGTTCGACCGCGCGCTGATCTCCGACTCCGAGTACGTGCTGCCCGCGCGGTTCGACGACACCGTGATCCCCGCTCTGCGCGTCGGCACCGGCTACCTCGACCTGCGCAACCGCACGCCGCGCGAGCTGGCCAAGATGATCGCCGAGAAGGTCGGCACCAAGGTCGACGGACCGCGGCCGGGCTGGGAGTACCAGCTGTTCGCCGACAACGTGTCGATGCACCTGCGCAAGCTCAAGGACAAGCAGCTCAGCCACGAGATGGGCTACTCCACGCCGGGACGCACGATCGACACGGACGTCGAAGCCCTCGACACCTTCAAGGCCCGCAGCCGGACGTTCGACGGCATCCTCAACGGCATCAACGACCTGTTGTCGCCCGGCAAGCAGCAGTGGGCGTTCGGCCCGGCGGGGCGGCGCGGTGACAGCGAGAAGATCCGCCACCTCGCGAACCGCTTCGTCGAGTCGTACGAGAGCCTGCTCGACTGGGCTGCCGACCTGCGCGGCACGACGACGCCGGAGAGGTTCGCCGCCCTCTACAAGACCGCCGCACAGCTGGCCGACCAGCCGCTCAAGCAGGTCGAGGAGTTCGTCGAGCAGTTCGTGGCCGCCTCCGAGCGCGGCGCCGGCGACCTGGTGCTGACACTCTCCTACGACCCGTCGGCGGTCGAGGCCGAGCTCAAAAAGGTCCAGACCACCTAGCCGCGGAGAACGTAGAGTCGGGAGCGTGACGATCCACGCCGCGCTCTTCGACTTCTCCGGCACGCTCTTCCGGCTCGAGCACCCCGAGCTGGCGTCCAACGCGGACCTGATGCGTGCGCTCACCGCCCCCGTCGGCATCGCCGAGGGCATGGACCCCGAGCTCGTCGACGCGTGGCACCGCCGCGACCTCGACCCGGACGTGCACCGCTGGGTCCACGTGAAGATGCTCGACGACGCGTTGGTCCCGGACGCCGAGGCGCTCTACGACCAGCTGCTGCACCCCGAGTCGTGGCAGCCCTACCCGGACACCAAGGCCACACTTGAACACCTGAAGGACATCCCGGTAGCGGTCGTCAGCAACATCGGCTGGGACATCCGAGCCGTGTTCGAGCTCCACGGCCTGACGCACCTCGTGGACGAGTTCGTCCTCTCCTACGAAGAAGGCGTGATCAAGCCGGACCCGAAGATCTTCACCACCGCGTGCGAACGGCTGGGCGTCGATCCCCGCAACGCGGTGATGGTCGGCGACAGCGAGGAGGCGGACGGCGGCGCGGAGGCGATCGGCTGCTCCTTCCGGCTCGTCAACCCGGTTCCGACGAGTGACCGCCCGGACGCTCTTTTGGATGTGGCCCGTACCATTCCCGTGTGAGCCTCCACATCTACGACACCGCGAGCCGGTCCATGCGGGAGTTCCACCCGCAGGTCAACGGAACGGCGTCGATCTACGTGTGTGGGGCGACCGTCCAGGGCGTACCTCACATCGGGCACGTCCGCAGCGGCCTGAACTTCGACGTGCTGCGTCGCTGGCTGGCACGCGACGGTGCCGAGGTCACGCTGGTCCGCAACGTCACCGACATCGACGACAAGATCCTCGCCAAGGCCGCCGAGCACGACCAGCCGTGGTGGGCTTGGGCGTACAAGCACGAGATGGCGTTCGAGGACGCGTACGACGCGCTCGGCTGCCTGCCACCGACCTACGCGCCGCGGGCCACCGGGCACGTGACGCAGATGGTCGAGCTGATGCAGCGGCTGATCGACAAGAGTCACGCGTACGACGTCGACGGCGACGTCTACTTCGACGTGCGCTCGTTCCCCGAGTACGGCGCGTTGTCCGGGCGCAAGCTCGACGACCAGCAGCAGGGCGAGACCGACGTGCGCGGCAAGCGCGACCCGCGCGACTTCACGTTGTGGAAGGCCGCCAAGCCCGGCGAGCCGTCGTGGCCGACGCCGTGGGGCAACGGCAGGCCCGGCTGGCACCTCGAGTGCTCCGCGATGGCCACGACGTACCTCGGCGGCACGTTCGACATCCACGGCGGCGGGCTCGACCTGATCTTCCCGCACCACGAGAACGAGCAGGCCCAGTCACGCGCGGCCGGTGACGGCTTCGCGAACTACTGGATGCACAACTACTGGGTCACCATGTCCGGCGAGAAGATGGCCAAGTCGCTGGGCAACACCGTCTCCATCCCGGCGATGCTGGACGTGGTCCGCGCGCAGGAGCTGCGGTACTACCTGGTGGCGCCGCACTACCGGTCGCACATCGAGTACTCGGAAGAGGCGTTGCAGGAGGCGGTGACGTCCTACGGGCGCATCGAGGCGTTCCTGCGCCGCGTCGTCGACCGCGTCGGCCCGATCGAGCTGCGCGGCGAGATGTGCCCGGACTTCGTCGTTGCGATGGACAACGACCTGAACACGCCTCAAGCCGTGGCGGCACTGCACAACAAGGTGCGCCAGGGCAACACGGCACTCGGCGACGGCGACCACGACAAGGCCCGTGAGGCGGCCGAGTGCGTGCGCCGGATGGCCGACATCCTCGGCGTCGACCCGTTGTCGCCGAAGTGGAACGACCAGTCGTCTGCCGACCTCGGCATGCGCCAGGCACTGACCACGCTGGTTGATCGGCTGCTCGTCGAGCGCCAGGAAGCCCGCAAGAGCAGGGACTTCGCACGCTCCGACGCGTTGCGCGACCAGCTGCTCGAGGCGGGCATCGCCGTCGAGGACACCCCCGACGGTCCGCAGTGGACTTTGAAGGACGACTGACTTCCGTGGCTGGCAACTCCAAGCGCAAGGGCGCGATGCGCAATCCGGGCTCCAAGAAGGGCGCGGTCACCGGCTCCGGCGGACAGAAGTCCAAGGGCCTGCAGGGCAAGGGCCCGACCCCGAAGGCGACCGAGCGCCCGAACCACCCCGCGTACAAGCGGGCCACTCGGGCCGCGAAGACCGAGGCGGTCAAGACCCACCGGCGCCAGAAGACCGAGAAGGCCCAGGCCGAGACCGTGGCGGGCCGCAACCCCGTCGTGGAGTGCCTGCGCGCGGGCACGCCGGCGACGGCGCTGTACGTGGCGCTGGGCATCGACGCGGACGACCGCGTGCAGGAAGCCGTGCGCCTGGCCGCCGACCGGGGCATCTCCGTGCTGGAGGTGGCCCGCGGTGAGCTCGACCGGATCACCGGCGGCGCGATGCACCAGGGCCTCGGCCTGCAAGTTCCCCCGTTCGAGTACGCCACCCCGAACGAGTTGCTCGAGCTCGCTC
>JAVXWK010000274.1:0-6113 GCA_032230575.1 Pseudonocardiales bacterium
GGTCGCCGACAAGGCGCAGCGCGGGGTGATGGAGTTGCTGCTGATCAACCACCCGCTGGACTGCCCGGTCTGCGACAAGGGCGGCGAGTGCCCGCTGCAGAACCAGGCGATCGCCCACGGCCGCAGCGACTCCCGCTTCCACGAGCACAAGCGGACGTTCCCGAAGCCGATCAACATCTCCACGCAGGTGTTGCTCGACCGCGAGCGTTGCGTGCTCTGCCAGCGCTGCACCAGGTTCTCGGCGCAGATCGCGGGTGACCCGTTCATCGAGCTGCTGGAGCGCGGGTCGCAGCAGCAGATCGGTGTGGCGGACGGCAAGCCGTTCCAGTCGTACTTCTCCGGCAACACCATCCAGATCTGCCCGGTCGGCGCTCTGACGTCGGCCGCCTACCGGTTCCGCGCCCGGCCGTTCGACCTCGTGTCGACGCCGAGCGTGTGCGAGCACTGCTCGTCCGGTTGTGCCGAGCGCACCGACTGGCGGCGCGGCAAGGTGCAGCGCAAGCTCGCCGGCGACGACCCGCAGGTCAACGAGGAGTGGATCTGCGACAAGGGCCGGTTCGCCTTCCGCTACGCCACGACCGGTGACCGCATCAAGCGGCCGCTGGTCCGTGACGCGGAGACCGGTGAGCTGCGCGAGTCGTCGTGGACCGAGGCGCTGCAGGTCGCGGCGGCAGGTCTGACGGCGGCACGGGACGCGAACGGCGTCGGCGTGCTGACCGGTGGCCGGCTGACCGTCGAGGACGCCTACGCGTACTCGAAGTTCGCCCGGATCGCGTTGCACACCAACGACATCGACTTCCGCGCCCGGCCGCACAGCGCCGAGGAGCTGGAGTTCCTGTCGAGCACCGCGGTGTTCGCGAACCCGGACAACGGCGTCACCTTCCAGGGCATCGAGTCCGCACCGGCCGCGCTGCTGGTCGCGTTCGAGCCGGAAGAGGAAGCGCCGATCGTCTTCCTGCGCCTGCGCAAGGCCGCTCGCACCGGCAAGACCAAGGTCTTCCACCTCGGCCAGTTCACGACCCCGGCCGTCGAGAAGACCCTCGGCACGCTGCTCGCCTGCGTGCCCGGTGCCGAGGCGAACGCGCTGAACGCGTTGGCGGAGCACGCTTCCGACGTCGTCGAGATGCTGGGCAAGCCCGGTGCGGTGATCCTCGTCGGCGAGCGCGCCGCCGAGATCCCCGGCGCGTTCACCGCGGTCGCGAGGCTCGCGGAGCGCACCGGTGCCAAGGTCGCGTGGATCCCGCGCCGTGCCGGTGAGCGCGGTGCGCTCGCGGTCGGTGCCACGCCGAACCTGCTGCCCGGTGGCCGTCACGTCGCGAACGCCGCGGCGCGCACCGAGGTCGAACGCACTTGGGGCGTCGAGGAGGGCTCGCTGCCCGCGACGCCGGGTCGTGACACGACCGGCATCCTCGAGGCCGCCGCGAACGGCCGGCTGTCCGGCCTGGTGGTCGGCGGCGTCGACCCGTTCGACCTGCCGGACCCGGCGCTCGCCGAGAAGGCGTTGGCAGAGGCCGGTTTCATCGTGAGCCTGGAGCTGCGGCCGAGCGCGGTCACCGCGCACGCCGACGTCGTGCTCCCGATCGCCCCGGCGGTCGAGAAGTCCGGCAGCTACCTCAACTGGGAGGGCCGCCGCCGCGAGTTCGGTCTGACGCTGGAAGGTACCGGCGCGCTGCCGGACTGCCGCGTGCTCGACACCCTCGCGGTGGAGATGGACGCGGACCTGTTCACGCAGACGCCCGCCGCCGCGGCCGCCGACCTGGCCCGCCTCGGCGAGGGCGCCCCGAGCGGCGCCTCGCTCAACGTCGCAGCGCCGCTGCAGAGCCCGGCCGGTACCGGCAAGGCACTGCTCGCCACGTGGCACCGCCTGATCGGCAACGGCTCGCTGCAGGTGGACGAACCGCACCTCGCCGGCACGGCACGCCCGGTCGTCGCGAAGGTCGCTGAGGTCACCGCTCGGCAGTTCGGCCTGGAGACCGGCGGCTACGTGACGGTCTCCACCGAGCGCGGCGCGATCACGCTCCCGGTCGAGACCGACGACCTGCCCGAGGGCGTCATCTGGCTGCCCACCAACTCGGGTGACGTGACCGTCCGCGCCACGCTCGGCGCGGGCCACGGCTCGATCGTCTCCGTCAGCGGAGGGAAGTCATGACGCCCCAGCTCTTCCTCGCCGCGGACAACGGCGAGACCGCCAAGCTCCTCGCGGACGACCCGATCTGGCTGGTCCTGATCAAGGTCGTCGGGATCTTCGCGTTCCTCGTGGTCATGACCCTGTTCATGATCAACTGGGAGCGCAAGGTCGTCGCTCGGATGCAGCACCGCCCCGGCCCGAACCGCGTCGGTCCCAACGGCTGGCTGCAGTCGCTCGCGGACGGTCTGAAGCTCGCGTTCAAGGAGGACATCCGCCCGGTCCTCGCGGACAAGTGGGTGTTCTTCCTCGCGCCGGTGATCTCCTGCATCCCCGCGTTCCTCGCGTTCTCGGTGATCCCGCTCGCGGGCGAGGTCAACCTGTTCGGCCAGCAGACCGCGCTGCAGCTCGTCGACCTCCCGGTCGGTGTGCTCGTGGTGCTGGCCTGCTCGTCGCTCGGCGTTTACGGCATCGTGTTGTCCGGCTGGGCCTCCGGCTCGCCGTACCCGCTGCTCGGCGCGCTGCGGTCGGCCGCGCAGGTGATCTCCTACGAGATCGCGATGGGCCTGTCGATCGTCGCGGTGATCATGTTCACCGGCTCGATGTCGACCGGTGACATCGTCAACGCGCAGGCGGGCATGGTGCTCGGCGGCGCGGTACCTGGCTGGTTCGGCATCCTGCTGTTCCCCAGCTTCGTGATCTACGTGGTGTCGATGGTCGGCGAGACCAACCGCGCTCCGTTCGACCTCCCCGAGGCCGAGTCGGAGCTGGTCGGTGGTTTCCACACGGAGTACAGCTCGCTGAAGTTCGCGCTGTTCTTCCTCGCCGAGTACGTCAACATGGTCACCGTCTCGGCGCTCGCGACCACGCTCTTCCTCGGCGGCTACCGCGCCCCGTGGAGCGGCGAGTTCATGAACACCGGCTGGTGGGGCCTGCTCTGGTTCATCGGCAAGACGCTGTTCTTCCTGTTCATCTTCATCTGGCTGCGCGGCACGCTTCCCCGCCTGCGCTACGACCAGTTCATGAAGCTCGGCTGGAAGGTGCTGGTTCCGACCAGCCTCGTCTGGATCATGGCCGTCGCGGTCATCCGCACCGGTGCCATCCAGCAGCTCTCCACGGCGCAGCGGCTCATCGCGCTCGGCGTGATCGTCGGCCTCGTGCTGCTGGTCTCGTTCCTGCTGCCGGACAAGAAGGTCCAGGACACCAAGGGCGTTCCGCTCGCGGGTTCCGGCTTCCCGGTGCCGCCGCTCGATCTCGCTGTTCCCAAGGCCGCGCCCAAGCGCAAGGTCAAGGTCGCCACCATCCCCAAGGACACGGCAGCCGTTACCACCGGTAAGGAGGCTGAGTAGGGATGTTCGAGTCCCTCAAAGGCTTCGGCGTCACCTTCGGCACCATGTTCAAGAAGGTGGTGACGGAGGAGTACCCCGAGGTCAAGAAGGTGACCGCGCCGCGGTTCCACGGCCGTCACCAGCTGAACCGGCACCCGGACGGGCTGGAGAAGTGCGTCGGCTGCGAGCTGTGCGCGTGGGCCTGCCCGGCGGACGCGATCTTCGTCGAAGGTGGCGACAACACCGACGAGGAGCGCTACTCGCCCGGTGAGCGGTACGCCAGCATCTACCAGATCAACTACGCCCGGTGCATCTTCTGCGGCCTGTGTATCGAGGCCTGCCCGACCCGTTCGCTCACGATGACGAACGAGTACGAGCTCGCCGACGACAACCGCCAGGACCTGATCTTCACGAAGGAAGATCTGCTCGCCCCGCTGCTGCCCGGCATGGAGCAGCCGCCGCACCCGATGCGGCTGGGCGACAACGAGCAGGACTACTACGTGAACGGCCCGCAGCTGGCGAAGGAGGCTCAGCAGTGAGCCTCCTCGTAAGCCTCCTGGCCCAGCAGCCGGAGCCCGTGCAGCAGGTGGTCGACAAGGTCACCACCGGCGAGGCCATCGCGTTCTGGGTGCTCGGCCCGCTCGCACTGGCCGGCGCGCTCGGCATGCTCTTCGCGCGCAACGCGGTGCACTCCGCGCTGTGGCTCGTGGTGACGATGCTCAGCCTCGGTGTGCTGTACATGATCCAGCAGGCGCCGTTCCTCGGCTTCGTGCAGATCATCGTCTACACCGGCGCGATCATGATGCTGTTCCTGTTCGTGCTCATGATGGTCGGCCGCGACAGTTCGGACTCCGTGGTCGAAGTCATTCGCGGGCAACGGCTCGCGGCCGCGTTGCTCGGCATCGGCTTCGCCGTTCTGATGGTCGGCTCCGTCGGCCGTGCGCTCACCTCGGTCGAGCCCGCGGGCCTGGCCGAGGCGAACACCACGAACGGCGGCAACGTCGGCAACATCGGCCAGAAGCTCTTCACGGACTACCTGTTCGCGTTCGAGCTCACGTCGGCGCTGCTGATCACCGCCGCCCTCGGCGCGATGATCCTGGCGTTCGTGGGCCGCGACGGGAGGCCCTCGAAGAAGACGCAGAAGGAACTCGTCGAGGAGCGCTTCCAGGAGTTCAAGCGGGTCGGGTCCATCCCCGGTCCCGGCGTCTTCGCCACCGCGAACTCGGTGGCCACCCCCGCCCTGCTGCCCGACGGCAGCGTGTCGGAGGAGTCGCTGTTCGAGGTCATCGAGGCGACCGACAAGTCCACCCTGTCGGACGACATCGCCGGGGCGGCCGGCACCGGGCACGAGGCCGACGCGCACGCGCTCAAGGGAAGTGAGTCGTGACTCCCACGTACTACCTGCTGCTGTCGGCACTGCTGTTCAGCATCGGCGCCGTCGGCGTCCTGGTGCGCCGCAACGCCATCGTGGTGTTCATGTGCGTCGAGCTCATGCTCAACGCGGTCAACCTGACCCTGGTGACGTTCGCGCGGATCAACGGCTCGCTCGACGGTCAGGTGATGGCGTTCTTCGTGATGGTCGTCGCCGCGGCGGAGGTCGTCGTCGGCCTCGCGATCATCATGTCCATCTTCCGCACGCGTCGCTCGGCCTCGGTCGACGACTCGAACCTGCTGAAGTACTGAGGGGTCACCGGTGACGGAACCTGTTGTCGCCAGCGGGGTCGCGAGCTTCGCCTGGCTGTTGTTGGCGCTGCCCGCGTTCGGCGCGGCGGTGCTGCTGGTCGGTGGCAAGCGCACCGACAAGTGGGGTCATCTGCTCGGCTGCGCCACCATCATCGGCGCGTTCGGCTACGGACTCGCGCTGTTCTTCTCGACGCTCGGCATCTCGAACCCTGAGGAGCGGGTGCAGAACGTGCACCTGTTCAACTGGGTCGACATCAACGCGCTGACCGTCGAGTTCGGACTGCGCATCGACCCGCTGTCGCTCACGTTCGTGCTGCTGATCACCGGTGTGGGCTCGCTGATCCACATCTACTCGATCGGCTACATGGCGCACGAGGAAGGCAGGCGGAAGTTCTTCGCCTACCTCAACCTCTTCGTGGCGGCGATGCTCCTGCTGGTGCTGGGCAACGGTTTCGTGACCCTGTACTTCGGCTGGGAGGGCGTCGGTCTCGCCTCGTACCTGCTGATCGGCTGGTACCAGTACAAGCCGGAAGCGGCGTCGGCGGCCAAGAAGGCCTTCCTGATGAACCGCGTCGGCGACCTCGGTCTGGCCATCGCGATCTTCATGATGTTCAACCGCCTCGGGACCACGCAGTACACCGAGGTCTTCAGCCGCGTCGGTGAGTTCTCGTCCGCTGAGGTCCTCGCGATCACGCTGCTGCTGCTCCTGGGCGCCTGCGGCAAGTCCGGTCAGTTCCCGCTCCAGGCCTGGTTGCCGGACGCGATGGCCGGCCCGACCCCGGTGTCCGCACTGATCCACGCGGCAACGATGGTCACCGCCGGTGTGTACCTGATCGCCCGCTCGAACCCGATCTACGACCTCAGCGCCGACGGCCGCCTGGTCGTGATGATCATCGGTGGCGTCACGCTGCTGATCGGTTGCGTCATCGGTTGCGCCTACGACGACTTCAAGAAAGTCCTGGCGTACTCGACGGTCT
>JAVXWK010000903.1:0-5814 GCA_032230575.1 Pseudonocardiales bacterium
CCGCGAGCTCTCCGCGGCCCCGAACGAGGACGAGGCGGCCAAGCAGACCCGCCTGCGCCAGCTCGCGGCCGAGGGCTTCAACCCGATCGTCGGCGTCGGTTTCGCCTACACCGAGTCGCTGAAGGTCGTCGCGCCGGAGTTCCCCAACGTCAAGTTCGGCCTGGTCGACTCCGCTGTGGACGGTGCCGCGAACGTCACGCCGCTGGTGTTCGCCGAGCAGGAGGGCTCGTTCCTCGCGGGCGTCGTCGCCGCGTACCAGAGCAAGAAGTGCCACGTGGGCTTCATCGGCGGTGTGGACATCCCGCTGATCCAGAAGTTCGAGGCCGGCTACACCCAGGGCGCTCGCGCCGCCGCGCCGAAGATCCAGGTCGACAAGAAGTACATCACCCCGGCCGGCGACTTCACCGGTTTCCAGGACCCGCCGAAGGGCCAGGAGGCCACGAAGGGCCTGATCGACAAGGGCGCGGACGTCGTCTACCACGCCGCCGGCGCGTCCGGCATCGGCATGTTCGCCGCGGCCAAGCAGGCGGGCGTGCTGGCGATCGGCTGCGACGCCGACCAGTACAACCAGCCGTCGCTCGCGGCCAACAAGGACGTCATCGTGGCGTCGAGCCTCAAGCGCGTCGACGTGGCGGTGTACGACTTCTACCGCGCCGCCGCGAAGAACGACCTGGCGTCGTTGCCGAAGGTGTTCGACCTCAAGGTGAACGGCGTCGGGTACGCCGCGCCGGGTGGCAAGGTCGACGCGAAGCTGCAGGGCATTCTCGAGGGCTACAAGGCGCAGATCATCGAGGGCAAGATCAAGGTGTCGGACAAGCCCTAACGGCGTGACTCGAACCGCCGCACGATTTCTGCCACGATTTCCGCGGCGCAGTCGGCGGCGGTGCGGTGGGTCGTGTCCACCTCGATGTCGTTGTAGCCGTGGGCGAACACGCTGGTCTGCGAGACGGCCAGTCCGTGAGGACGATCGCCGCGCGCCTGCTCGCGCCGGATCAGCTCCTCCTCGGAGCACCGGACGTCGACCAGCGTGACGTCGTACCCGTCGAGAACGTCGAGCAGGTCGGCGAGGCGCCACGGCTCGCTCAGCGGATAGTCCATGATCACGTCGTTCCCCGTGGCGACGAGGGCCGCGACCACCCGGTGATAGCCGAGCCGGGTGCGTCGCAGCATCTCCCGGACTTCCTCGTCGTCCAGCTCGCGGGTGTGCTCGGTCGACCGCATCCCGCTGATGCCGTCGACCGGCACGAGGAACCACGGGTCGGGCAGCAGCGGGAGCATCTCCTTGCCGATGCTCGACTTTCCCGAGCTCGACGGGCCGTTGAGCAGGATCACCCTGCCGCGCTCAGAGGAAGACGCGGGCGACATCGAGCCACGTGTCCGCGTCTTCGCCGGCCGCCGTCAGCTTGGTCTCCGCCCGAGACCGGCGGTGCGTCACCAGAAGGCAGAAGTCCTCCGCACTCCCCTGGATCCGCTGGTCCGTCTCGTACGGATCCGGTCCCCACGCCCAGAGCTCGCCCTCCGGACCCGTCAGCTCCAGGCTGATCTGCTCCTCCGGAAACGGCAGCCCGGCGGCGTGGAACGACAGCCCCAAGCCCGCCACCCCCAGGTACGCCACGAGCTTCAGCCGCGCGGTCGGACGATGTCTCACACCCAGCGCGTCGAAGACGTCCTGTCCGTGCGCCCACGTCTCCATCAGCCGCAGCGGTGCCATCAGCTGGGCTGTCACCTCCGCGCCGAACCACGGGAAAGCGCGGTCCGGCGCGATGTCGTACAGCGCGGAGGCCACTTCGGCCCGGCCCGCACGCCACTCCGCCAGCAGCTCGGCCCTGGGTTTCGCCGCGCCTTCCGCGGCGACGACATCGGAGTCCTTCGGCACCGGGTCGAACGCGCCCGGCGTCCGGATGGCGGTGACCACGTTGGCATCCGCCGCGGCGAGGTGCGCGATCTGGTGGGCGATCGTCCAGCCCACGTCCGGCGTCGCTCTCGTCCAGTCGTCGTGCGCCGACACCAGAACGTCGAGCTCATCACCTTCGGCGACCAGGGCGTCCACGACGAACCAACTGTCCAGTTCGGACATGTCCAGCCCGTAGTTCAGCATGATCCACCACTACCACAGAGGGCAGCGGCTCTGCACAGCTCGACGGGATCGCGAACACCGTCCAGCGAGGCCGCTCTTGCCGCGGCGGCCGCGAATCGGGAATCGCCCAGCACTCGTGCCACGGCATCCCGCAGCGAGTCCACAGTGGACGGTCGAACGATCACGCCGCTGCCCTGCCGCGCGACCCGGTTCGCCATCTCCCACTGGTCGCCGCCGCCCGGCACGACCACGACGGGAACGCCTGCACGCAGCGCTTTGACCAGCATGCCGTGCCCGCCGCCGCAGACCAGCACCGACGACTCGCGCAGCAGCTCGTCCTGCCTGCCCGGCCCCGACCGCGCCCACGACGGCAGGTCGTCCGGTGACGGTGCGAACGTCGACACCACGGCACGCACGCCCAGGTCTCGCAGCGCCTCCAAAGTCATCGAGGCCATGCCGGTGGCGCCGGTCCAGGCCGTCGACGGCGCGATCATGACCAGCGGTGCGTCACCCGGCGGCGGAGTCATCAGTTCCTCGCTCGCCTCCCACAGCAACGGCCCGACCACGTGCGCGTCGGCAGGCCAGTCCGGCCGCGGCACCTCCAGCGCGGGCAACGTCGCGATCAACCGCACCGCCGGACCTGATCCACGCGGACCGAGGCCGATCTGCTGCCGCACCAAAGCACGTTGCCGGTCGCCCTGGCGGATCGATCTGGCGGTCATCGCACGCAGCACCGCGTCCCGCAGCTTGCCCCGCACACCCGTTCCGGGAGCCAGCCCGCTGCCCATCGGCGGCAACCACCGCGACGGCTCGTACAGCGGGTGCGGCGACAGCTGCGCCCACGGCACGCCGAGCAGTTCGGCGGCCATGCTCGCGCCCAGCGCGAGAACGTCGCACACCACCAGATCCGGCGACAAGGCAGCCAGCTGGGGAACCAACGCCGAGGCGAGCGCCGCGGCCTGGGAGTGCAGCGCGGACCCGAGATCCTCACAGCCGCGCAGGTCGGCCAGCGTCAGGCCGTTGACCCGTGACGCCGTGATCCCTTCGCGAGCGGCCGCTGAGATCCACCGATCGCCCGTCAGCAGAACCGGGGTGTCGCCGGCCTCCAGAAACCTCAGGCACAGCGCGATCGCGGGCACCACATGGCCCGGATCGCCTCCGGACACCACGGCTACGCGCACGCCGGTCAGTCAACCACCTTGCTGAAGTGGAACGCGGGAATGACGTAGCCGGAACCGAGGTAGAGCCGGTGCGCGTCGTGCCGGTGCGTGCCGGAGTCCAGGTGGACGCCGACGCAGCCGAGACGCCGTGCCTCCTCGTCGACCCAACGCAACAGCGCACCAGCGTGGCCCTGCCTGCGCGCGGTCGACAGCGTGGTCAGATCGTCGATGTAGAGGTGCGATCCGGCGTAGAGGTTCGTGAGGGGCCGGAAACCCGCCACCGCCGCGACCTGGCCGTCCGAGTCCAGCGAGGCCACCAGCCGGTAGCCCTCCTTGCGCTGGGTCCGCACGGCCGCCACGAAGTCGTCCGCCGAGGTGAGGTGCGGCCTGAGCTCGCGCATCGTGCCGAACGCCAGGGCGGTGTTCTCGTCGTCGAGTTCGATGATGTTCACACCGATGATCGTGCGTGACTCAAGTGGCCTCACGGTAGGCCCATTTCGCACACGTCTCAAAAGGCCACTTGATGGAGTAGGGTCGGGGGCGGGCGCAGTGATCGAAGGGATGTCATGGCGTCCAAGCACGTCGCCGTTCTCAGCGTTCTGGCGCTCCTCCTCGCACCTTCCGCCCACGCCGCCGAACAGTCGAAACGCACAGTCGTCGAGGTCACGGACTTCGGCGCGGACCGCACGGGGCAGAAAGACTCAGCCGCGGCGATCGCGGCGGCCATCGAGCACGCGAAAAGTCTCGACCGGCCCACGACCGTCCACTTCGCACCTGGCACGTACCAGATCTACCCGGAACGCACGCCGAAGCGGGAGCTGTACGTCAGCAACACCCTCGGCTCCGACCAGGCGTGGAAGACGAAGAACATCGGCATCCTGATCGAGGACATGCACGACGTCGTGGTCGACGGCGGCGGCGCCGAGCTCGTCGACCACGGGTTCCAGACGATCTTCGCCGCGATCCGCTCGACCGACGTGCGGTTCACGAACTTCACGCAGGACTGGGTCGCGCCGAAGACCGTCGACATCACGGTCACCGAGACCGGCTTCCGCGACGGGCACCCCTACCGCGTGATCTCGGTGCCGCCGACCTACAACTACGCCGTCGAGGGCACTTCGGTGCGCTGGAACGGTGAACGCAGCCCGGCGACCGGGCAGCCGTACTGGACCGGCACGAACTCGTTCAACTACTCGCAGGTGCACGACCCGTCGTCCGGCAGGACGTGGCGCACCCACAACCCCGTCTTCGAGAACGTCGAGAAGATCACCGACCTGGGCAACCGGCGCCTGGAGATCAGCTACGCCGGCAGCACCCCACCGGCGGACAACGGCTTCGTCTACGTGATGCGCGAGACCACGCGGGACACCCCGGCGGCGCTGTTCTGGGAGTCGGCCGGGGTTTCCGTCGATCACCTGCGGCTCGGGTACCTGCACGGCTTCGGCCTGGTCGGCCAGTTCAGCGAGGACATCACCATCGACTCGGTGGTGTTCAAGGCGGATCGCCAGACCGGCCGGGTCACGTCCAGCTTCGCCGACCACATCCAGATGTCCGGCGTGAAGGGCACGGTCCGCATCACGAACTGCGTCTTCGACAACCCGCAGGACGACCCGATCAACGTCCACGGCACCTATCTCGAGGTCACCGGCGCGCAGCGGAACCAGTTGCAGCTGCGATACATGCACCACGAGACGTCCGGGTTCCCGCAGTTCTACCCCGGTGACACGGTCGAACTGATCAGCCGGCGCACGATGCTGCCCGCCGCCACGGCCAAGGTCGTCTCGGTGAACGGCCCGACCGGCCGCAGCGTGCCTTCCGACACCGATCCGGACACCTACCTGCGCAACATGACCGTGGTCGTCGACAGGACGCTGCCGGACGCGGTGCTCGCCGCTCCTGGTGACTTCGCCGCCGAGAACACCACCTACACGCCGTCCGTGGTGATCAAGAACAACACCTTTCAGGCGGTTCCGACCCGCGGCATCCTCGTGACCACGCGAAAGCCCGTGCGGATCGAGAACAACCGGTTCGACGGCATGACCATGGCGAGCATCTACATCTCGTCCGACGCCCGCTCGTGGTTCGAGTCCGGACCGGTCCGCGACGTCGTGATCCGCGGCAACGTGTTCGACCGCCCGGCCAGTCCGGTGATCTCGTTCGATCCGACCAACCAGGAGGTCGTCGCCGGGCAACCGGTGCACCGCGACGTTCTCGTCGAGGACAACTCCTTCAACCTCATCTCCGGCACGGTGATCTCGGGCCGCGGCGTCGGCGACCTGACGTTCCGCCGCAACCGGGTCCGGCACTACGACGGCCTGCACCTGAGCGGACCCGACCGGCCCGTGATCGTCGGTGGCACGGCGAAACTCTCGACGGACGCACCGCCGTCGACCGGCTCCGCGCCGCTGTTCACGTTCGACGGCGCCGACGACATCACGATCACCGGCAACCGCTACGACAACGGCTTCAACAAGCGCGTCAACACCACCGGAATGCCTGCTGAGGAGGTCGCCACCGACCTGACCTTGAACGCGGACAACCTCTCCAGCACGCAAGTAGAGGTCAGCTACTCCAGCT
>JAVXWK010000914.1:0-16420 GCA_032230575.1 Pseudonocardiales bacterium
GTGGCGCACTCCGCCCGGCACGATCACGGATGTCCTCACATCACTCGAACGCTGCGGCCTGGTGCAGTCAGTGGCCGAACTCCGGGCTCTCTGACCTGTCAACTACCGTGAGGTCGTGCGGTTCAAGTTCCTCCTCAAGCCGGGCTGGCTGGCGCTGACCCTGGCCGTGTGGGTGTTCGCGGGTGCCTGCGTCTACTTCCTGTCCCCGTGGCAGTTCGGCCGCAACGACGAACGCCAGGCGCAGAACGCCGCCATCACCAAGTCGTTGAAGAGCGACCCGGTCCAGTTCGGCGCGCAGCACGACGAGTGGCAGAAGGTCGAGATCAAGGGCCACTACGTCCAGGAACTGGAAGCGCTCGCACGACTCCGGACCGTCCTGGGCGAGGCCGCGTTCGAGGTCATCACGCCGTTCAAGACGACCAACGGCCAGACCGTCCTCATCGACCGCGGGTACGTGCGGCCGGTCAACGGCATCAAGCCGCCGAACTTCGAAGCGCCCCCGCAAGGCGAGGTCACCGTCATCGGGCTGGCCAGGCCGAACGAGTCGAACGACACGCCCGCGTTCGAACAGGACGGCAGGAAGCAGATCTACTCGATCAACAACAAGGCCGTCGGCCCGAACATCGAGCCCGGCTACTTCCAGCTCATCGAGAACCAGGCGGGCGCGCTCGACACATTGCCTCTCCCGCGGATCGAGAGCGGGCCGTTCTTCTCCTACGCACTGCAGTGGATCGCGTTCGGGGTCATGGCGGTCGGCGGGTGGCTGTACTTCACGATTCGCGAGGCACGGCCGGGTGGCGTGCTCCACGAAAGCACCAAGAAGCGGAAGTCGATCGCCGAGCTACTTGCGGAAGAAGGCGATGACGGCGCTGACGAAAGCGGCGCCGAAGCCGACGACGCGGGACAGCTCCACGGCACGCGTCACGTGACCTGAGTCCGGGTTGCGGCCGTGGCCCATCACCGGGCGCTCCTCGACGCCATGCGAGTACACGGTGCGGCCGCCCAGGCGGATCTCCAACGCACCCGCGAAGGCCGCCTCGACCTGGCCCGCATTGGGCGACGGGTGCGCTGAGGCGTCACGGCGCCACGTCTCCAGAGCCGCGGAAGCCGAGCCACCCACGACTGGAGCCCCGCCGACGGTCAACAGAGCCGCCAGCCGCGACGGCAGCAGGTTCAGAAGATCGTCCAGGCGCGCGGACGCCCAGCCGAAGCGCAGGTAGCGCGGCGACTTGTGCCCGACCATCGCGTCCAACGTGTTCGCGGCCCGATAGCCCAGCAAGCCGGGCACGCCGAACACCGCACCCCAGAACAGCGGCGCCACGACGGCGTCCGAGGTGTTCTCGGCCACGGACTCCACGGTCGCCCGCGCCAGACCGAGGGTGTCCAGACGGGAAGCGTCACGGCCGCACAGCGAAGGCAGCCGCGAACGAGCAGCCTCAAGATCACCATCGGCCAGCTCTCGACCCATCGAGGTGCCTTCAACCGCCAGCGAGCTGCCGCCCAGCACGGTCCACGTCGCCACAGCCGTGGTCAAAGTCTGCGCGAGCCAGTGACGGCGCGCCAGTCGCTCCACGGCCACACCGGCCGCCACGGTCCCGCCCACCAGCACAGCGGAATACACCGCCCCGGCGGCCTGGGAGTCGGCGTGCAGACGCTTTTCGAGGGCCGAAGCCGACCTGCCGAATGCCGCTACCGGGTGAAATCGGCGTGGATCACCGAACACCGCGTCCGCCGCCACGCCCAGCAACAACCCCAACGCGCGACCCGCGCCCACGGCATCCTCCCCAGCTCGTCGAAGGCACGGTAGCGCCGCATCACAGCAGCGCGCGCATTAGGGTGGCCGGTCGTGGAGCACAAGCGGCTGAAGCTGTACGCCTATCTGGACGCGCGCGATCACCAGCGCACGTACCTGGCGATCATGCGGCTGTTCACCTCCACGCTGCTGGCAGACCTGTCCGCGGGCGAGGTCGCCGGAGCGCTGGCGGGCCAGGAGCGCGAAGGCAGGGTCGAACAGGGCGAGAGCCGCATCGAGAACGTCATCAACCGGCTGAAGCAGCTGGTCGAGTGGGGCAACCTCGTCCAGGGCCGCAGAGAGGTCGTGGCGGCCAGCATCGCCGAGTTCCAGCACGGCAGCGTCCGCTACCAGGTCTCGAAGCTCGCCGTCCGCGTCCAGCGAGACGTCGACGAGCTGCTCAGGGTCCCCGAAGGCGCCCGCGAGGTCTCCCGGGAGCTGCTCCCGGCCATCGAACGCGGCCTCAACGAGCTGGGCGGGTCGCTGAGTGTCGCCCTGCTCAACGAAGGCGACAAGACCAAGGAACTCCTGGCCGAACGCGTCACCACCCTGTTCCTCCAGCACGCCGAGCTCGCCGCGACGGTTCGCGACTTCTACGCCTACCTGGGCCAGGTCGTCACGAGGAACCACCTGGCCCCGGACGAGATCGCGGGCTTCCGCAACCTGCTGGTCGAGTACATCCAGCGCGTGGTCGAGGACGTCCTGAAGTACACGCCGCCGATCGCCGAAGCCCTCGCCGGCTTCACCAGGGCCCGCACCGAACTCCTGCGGCTCCTCAGCACAGACCTGGGCGCGAGCGTCGAACGCGCCCGCGGCCGCACCCCGGAGGACTGGCAGGAGCTCACGGACTGGTTCGTCGACCGCCCCGGCCGCCCGAGCCAGGTCACAGCGCTGCGAGAAGCCACCGCCCGCGCCATCGGCAGCCTGCTGGCCAGCGTGAAGCGAGCGACCTCCGGCGGCGGTCTGCTGCCGGGCCGGCGCGCCGAGCTGCTGAAGCTCGCGAGCTGGTTCGACAACTCGACCCGAGAAGAAGCCCACGAGATCTACGCCTCGGCGTTCGGTCTCTACTCAGCACGCCATCTCTCCCCAGCCCCGGAACACGACTCGGACAACGAGCGGACCCCGTGGCGCGACGGCCCGGCCTGCGACGTCACCGTGTCGGTGCGGACCCGAGGCGATCGAGGAGCACGCGGCAGGCCGTCCAGGATCCTCGACGACCCGATGACCGAGCAGTCGCTGCTCGCGGAAGCGCGGGAAGCCGACGAGATCCGCGCCAGGCACGTTTCGGAGCTCACCAAGGCCGCCGGAAACCTGGAGAACACCACGCTCACGCACGGCGCGTTGGAGGTCTTCTGCGAGCTGCTGACGCTCGCGATGGCCCAGCGAGACTCCCCGCACGACAGCGGATCGGCCAGCGACCCCGTGCGCGGCCTCAAACTCGAGATCGCCCACGGCACGACGACGCAGATCAAGTCCGCCGCCGGGACGCTCACCCTGCACGACGCGACGGTGGCACTGAAGCAATGAACCACTTGGACAACCTCTCCGACATCGACGCCGCCAACGTGGTGCGGTGCGCCCGAACGTTGCTGCGCAGGCCACTTCTGCGCAGCGACGGCCCGGACGGCGAGCTGCTCAGCCTCGTCTACCGGCACCGCGTGGTGCTCCAGGACCTGTTCGCGGGCCTGCTCGGCTACCGCCTGGTCGTGGAACGCCGGTTCGCGCGCCTCTACAAGTCCGGACCGGGCCACGACGACACCCGCGGCGTGCTCAGCATGTCCCCGCGCGGCTACGCCTACCTGGCTTTGACCCTCGCCGTGCTCACCGGCATCGGCCGCCAGACGCTGCTGAGCCGCCTGGTCGCCGACATCCGTTCCGCCGCAGCAGAAGCAGGCATCGACGCACCGGACGACGTCGTCGAACGGCGCGCGCTCACGGCAGCGCTGCGCCACCTCGTTTCCCTTGGCGTGCTGATGGAAACCGAGGGCTCGGTCGCTCAGGACGTGCTCCCCCAAGAAGCTCTGATCACCATCGACACCGACCTGCTCGGCCAGCTTGTCACCGGGCCAGTTGGCGAGGCCCAAAACCCCGCGCATCTCATCGAACTCGCCGCACGCCCAGGCCCGCGCGGCGTAGAGCACGCGGTTCGGCGCAAGCTCGTCGAGACCCCTCTCGTGCTCTACGCGGACCTCCCGGACGAGCAGGCCGAGTGGCTCAGGCGCAACCAGCGCAAGGAAACCGCGCTGCTGGAGCAGGCGTTCGGCCTCTACACCGAGTGCCGCGTCGAGGGCGTGCTCGCCGCCGACCCCGAGGACTTCCTGACCGACCTGTCGTTCCCCGGCGTCTCCACGGTCGCGCGCATCGCCCTGCTGGCGTTGCCCGACCTGGTCGAGGACGACTCCGAGGACCCGCCCGCACGGCACGTCGTTGCCACCGAACGGATCCGCGAGGTCTGCGCCGGTCTGGTCGAGGACTACCCTGCGGCGTGGTCGAAGCAGTTCACCGACGATCTCGACCGGTTGGTCGCCGAGGTGACGGAACTGCTGCGCCGCATGGGCCTCGCGGTCCAGACCGAAGAAGGCTGGTCCATCAGCGCCGCGGCGAACCGCTGGTTGCCGTCCCCCGACGGCGATCCCGAGCGAGAACAACCGGAACCCGTTGTGGTGCCTGAAGTGCCGGGCTGGTCCCTGTTCGACGAGGAGAATGTTTCATGAGCAGGTGGCGGCTGCACCGCGGCGGCGTGGTCAACATCTGGCAGTACACCGAGCAGACGTTCGACTTCTCCGGTGGCCGCGCGATCTTCCAGGGCACCAACGGTTCCGGCAAGTCCCGCACGCTGGAGCTGCTGCTGCCGCTGTGCCTGGACGGCGACCTGCGCCAGCTCGGCTCGAAGGGCTTCGACACGGTCAGCATCCGGCGCCTGATGCTGGACGACTACGACGGCGGCCCGAACCGCATCGGGTACGCGTGGGTAGAGCTGATCCGTGAAGCCGCCGACCACTCGGGCAACGAGTATCTGACCTGCGGTCTCGGCGTGAAGGCGTCCAAGACCTCGCAGGCGATCACGGACTCGTGGCGGTTCGTCACGCCGATGCGCGTCGGCACGGAACTGCAGCTCGCGGGCCCGGAACGCGTCCCGCACGGCCCGGCCCAGCTCAGGGATCTCATCGGCGCGGACTGCATGTTCGAGGAGCCGGCGTTCCGCGCGAAGATCGCCGACGCGGTCTACGGCGTGCCCGCCGCGCGTTATGGCGACCTGCTGCACCTCCAGCGGACGCTGCGAAACCCCGACGTCGGCCTGAAGGTGCTGGAAGGGCAGCTGGAGCAGATCCTCAGCGACGCGCTGCCGCCGCTGGACCAGGCGATGGTCGAGCAGCTCGCGACGTCGTTCGACGACCTGGAGTCGATCCGCGAGAACATCGTCCGGCTGTCCTCAGCGGACAGTGCGCTCAGCACGTTCCTCAAGACCTACAGCGACTACGCCTTCGGCGGACTCAGGAGTGCTTCCGAACGGCTCGACGTCGCAGAGAAGTCGGTGACGAAGCTGCGGCGTGAGCAGTCCAAGCTCGCGCAGGAGCTGGACGTCACGCGGATGGAGCGCGCGGCCTCCGAGCAGGCACTTGTCGACATGGAGACCGGCGAGCAGCAGGCAGAGGAGACCATCGCGGCGCTGAAGGAACTGCCGGCGTTCCGCGACCTTCAGGACCTCAAGACGCGCGAGAACCTGGTGGCGGAGAAGCGTTCCTCCGCTGTCGCCGCGCTCGAAACGGCTCACCGCCAGCGCGCCCAGGAAGACGCGTCCGTCGACAACGTGCTGCGGCTCCTGCGACGGTTGGCCGAAGACCTTCAAGCGGCCGACGCGTTGAGCGACCCGTTGCGCGAGAACCTCAGGCTCGCGGGCATGGACTCCGATCTCGCGCCGGACGTGCCGCAGGTGCCGGCCGCCGAGGCCACCGTGACCACGGATTCCGTGCGCGCCAAGCCAGATCCCGAAGCCGGACCGCTGCCGATCGAACGCCGCGTGCCGCCCGCCGCCGCGACCGAGGACGTGCTGACCGCGCTGGCATCGGTGACCGACCAGACGTCGGGCATCGCTTCCCTTGCCCGCCAACGAGGTGCGCTCGCGCTGTCACTGCACGAGCAGGCGCTCCAGCTGGACGCGCAGCAGCGCGAGGTGGAGTCGTTGCGGCAGAAGGCGCGCGACGCCCAGCTCGGCGCGACCGAGTCGACGTCGCTGCGCAACCAGGAGCTGCAGGAGCTGGCCGAGGTCGTGCAGACCTGGCTGGAGCAGGTCGAGGCGTGGATGTCGAGCGGTCCTCTGCTCGACGAACGCCCAGCGGATGCGTTGGTGCTGCCCCAAACCCCGGATCCGGCCGCGGCGAAAGCGTTGAGCGGCACCGCCCGCGAGTGGGTCGGCCCGTTGGTGCAGGCGGCTCGCGACGCGGCGCACACGTTCACTCAGCAGCGCAGCGAACTGCGAACGAGACTCGACACGCTGGACGAGGAGCTCGTCGGCCTGCGGTCGGGCAACGAGCGCGTGCCGGTGCCGGGCCAGTACACGTCGGCCTCGCGCGACACGGCTGTCGGCGCGCCGTTCTACCGGCTCGTGGACTTCGCGCCGTCGCTCAACGACGACGAGCGCGCCGGGCTGGAAGCGGCACTGCAGGCGAGCGGGCTGCTCGACGCATGGGTGACGTCCGGCGGTGGCGACCTCGAGGATGTCCTTGCCGTGCCAAGGGAAGCGGTCGACGGGCGTTCGCTGGCCGAGTTCCTGGTGCCCGCGGTCGAGGGTTCGCCGGTCCCGGAGTCACTCGTCGCCGACCTGCTGCGCGCGGTGTCGCTGGACGACATGACGACGACCGGTGACTGGCGCGCGGGCGTGCTGACCGGCCGCTGGACCAAGCCGGAGGCGGAGTTCATCGGTGCGGGTGCGCGAGAAGCCGCCCGTGGCCGCCGAATCGCTGCCCTGGAAGAGGAACTCGCGGAACTGCGCGCGCAGCTCGGCACCGCCGAGGACGAGCTGGCCCGCGCGCACGAGCACGTTGCGACGTGGGAAGCGCACGTCGCGGCGTTCCCCGCCGACAGCGAGCTGATCGCGAAGAACAGCCGTGTGCAGGCCGCCGAGGAGTCCGCGGCACGGTCGCAGCAGCGCACGTTCGAGCTGCGCGACGCCTTGGAGAACGCCAACGCACGGCTGGAAGCGGCTCGAAGCGAACTCACCCGCCAGGCAGGCGACGCCGGACTGCCGAGCGACACCGAGGCGTTGCGCCAGGCCCAAGCAGCGGCGGCAGAGGCCCAGCGAACGGCCGACCTGCTCGGTGACGCCGTGAAGAGGCGTTGCCAAGGCACGATTTCCGACCTCACGGACGCCTCGCACCGCTACCACGAGGCCGTCGCGGACCGGCAGACCGCCGAGACCGACGCCGACGCCCGATGCGTCGACTACGCGACCCAGGCCGGGACGCTCGCCGAGCTGACCGACGCGGTCGGCGGTGAGGCCAAGGAGATCAGCGAGCAGCTGACCCAGTTGGAGAAGTCGCGCAAGAAGATGCGCGAGGACCTCAAGGGCGTCCGCGAGAGCATCACGACCGCACGTGAGCAGGCCGCGAAGCTGGAAGCGTTGCTGGAGACCAACTCCACGCAGGTCGCCGAGTCCGAGGAAGGCCTCGAGCGCGCGACGGCGAACTTCCAGGCCACGCTGAAGGCTCCCGGCCTGCTGGCAGCAGCGTTCCAGGAAGTGCCGGAAGAGGCACTGGTCCGCCAGGCCATCGCCGAAACCCCGGACCGTCGTGGCGGCACCGAAGCGACCGTGATCGCCAAGCTCCAGGCCCTGCAGACCTCGCTCGCCGGCAGCCACGACATCGCCGCCGAACAGCACGCGGGCCTGCTGACCGTGACGGTCACCGGCGAGGAGGGCGCGAAGCCCGTGGCCGTCGCCGCCCGCCAGGTCACCACCAAGCTCGCCGAGCAGCGCGGGTTCCTCGACGAGCAGTACCAGAGCATCTTCGCCGACTACCTGATCCGCGACCTGGCGGAGTGGCTGCGCGGCCAGATCACCGTCGCCGAGGACCTGACCAAGCGCATGAACGAGGTGCTCGGGCAGGCCCGTTCCAGCCAGGGCGTGCACGTCAAGCTGGCCTGGAAGTCGTCCAGTGCCCTCGACGACTCCACGAGGCAAGCGCTTGCGCTCGTCCGGCTGCCGTTCGGCGAGCGCACGCCCGAACAAGACGCCACGCTGCGCCGGGTCTTCACCGAACGCATCGAGAACGAGCGCGACACGCACTCCGGCGGTTACGCGGAGATCCTGTCGCGGGCGCTGGACTACCGGACGTGGCACCAGTTCACGGTGACCGTCGCGGACACCGGCCCGGACGGCAACCCGCGTGAACGGCGACTGCGCCAGCTCTCGTCCGGTGAGACCCGGCTGATCTCGTACGTGACGCTGTTCGCGGCGGCGGCGAGCTTCTACGACGCGGTGAGCGACGAGTTCGACCCGCTGCGCCTGGTGCTGCTGGACGAGGCGTTCGAACGGCTCGACGACCCGACCATCGCGCGCATGCTGGGGCTGCTGGTCGACCTCGACATGGACTGGGTGATCACCTGGCCGAGCGGCTGGGGCGTGTCGGACAAGATCCCGCGGATGCACATCTTCGACGTCCTGCGCCCGAAGAACGGCCGCGGCGTCGCGTGCACGCAGACGACGTGGGACGGCGCGGCGCTGGACCGGATCGACCCTTAGCGCCTGGCACCGGTCCCGCGCCGTGGGCGCGGGACCGGCAGCGGATCAGTCGAGGACGCGGTCGGCCAGGTGCACGGCGCGCGTGAGCCTGGTGATCCGATCGGCGGAGACGTCCCAGGTGGTGCCCACCGGCTCCAGCGTCAGCACGACCATGATCTTGCGGTCGTCGCGTCCGTAGGTGCCGGTGGTGTGCATTGCCGGACGCGTCAGGTCGACATCGGCGGCCGAACGCAGGCCCTCACTGACCGGGCCGTCCTTGGCGACACCGGGGTAGGTCGGCGGCTTCGGCTTTTCGACACACGGCGCGGGCGGTGTGTCACCGAACCGCGACCACCCCTGCTTGTAGGCCACCTCGCCGTGAACGACGCTGGGCAGGCCGAACGACTGGTCGAAGCCGTCGGTCGCGCACTTCGTCGCCTGGTGCAGGTTGCCCATGATGAAATCGCGGAACTTCGGGTGTGCCTGGTCGAGCACATAGCGGTAGATCTTGATGACGTCCGACGCACTGAGCGCCGTGTAGCCCCAGAATCCGACGTTCACCGGCGGTGCGGTGTCCTCGAGCCCCAGCTTCACGACCATGCGTTCGACGATCTTCTCCCAGCCCTCCTGGACCCAGAGCTCCGAAGCCGCGTTGTCGTCGCTCGACCTCAGCATCGGCTCCAGCCGTACCAGGTCGGCCGGCGGGATCTCGGCGTCAGGGCCGCGCTTCTCCAGGTAGTCGAGCGCGATGAGGATCTTGACGACCGACGCCGAGCGGTACTGCTTGTGTTCGTCCCAGGCGATCGTGGTACGTCCGGTCTTGCGGTCGAACACGGCGAACGCCGCTTGGGCGTCCGCGGCGATCTCGGCCCGTGGGTCGGCATTCGCGGGCACTGGCGCCAGGAAGGTTGCCATGACCGCCGCCGTGACCCCAGCGGCCAGCAGTCGAATTTTCGTCATGTGTCCATATACGCCGTTCGTGCCGCCGAGGATGCCCTGGCGACGCAGAATGACGAAAATCACCGCCTAGAACGGCACTTCAGTCTGAAGAGCAGCGTCTCCGCGGCCGGACAACGCGCGGCAGAACTCGACCGCGTCGAACTCCAGCTCCGGACCGCCGGAACCCCACCGGCCACCCGCGGGACCGGTCAGCCGCAACGTGAACGGCTGACCGTGCCGCGCCGCCCACTCGCGCACCACGTCGTCGACGAGCACGCCGTCGTGGTCCCCGGTCAGCTCCATCGGGGCACCGACGGCCCGTGCGATGTCGACGCGGTGCATCCACGGGTCGCGGGTCATGATCACGTCGATGAGGAAGCCGAGGGTCCACGCCTCCTCGATGCCGTTCATCACCAGCGTGGCACCCATCTTCGAACGGCGCACGAACCACGGCGTGCGGCGGCGCCCCTTTACCGCGCGAGGAGAAACCTCGGCGTAGCGAGCGGTGATGGCGCTCGGGGACATGTCCGTGCGCTCGGACACCTGAAGATCGGTCAGCGCGTCGATGAACACCCCTCCGCGCTTCTCGGCCACCTTGACCTGGCGCATGCTCTCGCGGATCGACGCGGACATCTCAGCCATGCCGAGCATGTGCGCGGCCACCGCGCGCACGTCCCACGCCGGGCAGTCCGTGGGCTTGGCCCAATCCTGCGCCGAGAGTCCTCCGAACAGCGCCACGACCCGTTCGTACTCGGTCCTGGCCAGCTCCATCGCGGTGTCGCGGTCGAGGGCGGACGTTCTGGGTCTGGTGTCCAGTGCGGCAGTCATGGGTTTCTCCTCAATGGAGGTCCGGGCAGGCCGATGTCGTCGGCGAACATGTCGATCACGCGCGGCAGCTGACGGAGCCAGCGGTCGCCACCGGGCTCGTTCGCGAGCTGCCGGTCGAGCAGCCCCCCGCCGAGAGCCAGGAAGAGGTCGACGTCGGCGCTGTTGGTGATACCGAGCCGGCGGAACGTGTCGTGCAGCAGGCCCATCACCTCCACCGACGGGGCGTAGGAGGCTTCGGAGGGCGTGAAGCCCGGGACAGCGTGCTGGTTCATCAGCTGGTAGCGGGCGACGTCGACGAGCGAGAAGGCGTAGAACTGCTCGGCGACCGCCAGCACCGCCTCGCGAGGCGCCTCCGGCAGGCTGGCGAGGTTCTCCTTCATCTCGGTCAGGAAGCGGGTCCACGCCTGCCCGAACATCGCGTCGTAGATCGCGTTCTTGGAGTCGAAGTGCGAGTACAGCGACGGTGAGCGCATGCCGATCATGGCCGCTACCTCGCGCAACGTGACAGCGCCCAGCCCGTCGCGCCGCGCGATCTCCCACGCCGCGTCGACTATCTCTCTTCGGGTGGCCTCACGCCGCTCGGCTTGCCTATCACGATTAGGCAGAACGCTCATGGTTAGGAACGGTCCGCTCCCGGCCGTCGCCTGTCAAGGCCTATGTTTGGCCTCGTGATCGAGTACGACCGCCCCGAGCTGGCCGAGTTCTGGCGCCTCGCCCGCGAGACGATGGAGGGCGGCGGCCGTTCGGCGTTCAGCTTCCTCGTCGAGGACGCCGGCACCGCCACCGCGCTCGGCGAACTGCTCCGCAAGCCGGTCGCACACCCGGCCCGCCGGCAGATCTCGTTGGCGCGCCTGGACGAACACCTCCGCGCCCACGGCAGCACGTTGCCAGAGGTGCTGGAGTCCGTGCACGGCAGGCCGGTCGGCATGTCGACGAACGAGGAAGCCTCGACCGCGGACGCCGTGCTGAAGTTCGCGTTGCGCGAGCACGGGTTGCTGCACGCACCGTGGGCCGCCGAGTGGATCGAGCACGTCCGCAGGTACGGCAAGATCCCGCAGCCCGCGTTGCCGATGATCGCCAACCAGGCCGCGGCGGTCCTCGCGCGGCTCGAGCCGGGGCGCTGGACGACCCGCTTCGCCTTGGCGGGCAACGACTTGGACGACGGCCGCCCGCTGACCAGAATCGTCCACAAGGCGTTGCAGCTCATGGGCACCGACTGGGAACGCGCGGGCGTCCTTCCCGACGCCTACGGCAACCCGGTGCTGACCTCCCAGGGCTACCTGACGCTGAACGACACCCTGGAAGCACAGGAGATCACCGTCGTCCGGAGCGCGCGCCTGCTCGAATCAGGTGTGCCCGGCCCGTTGATGGTGCTCCCGAACGGTCTGACCCCGCAGGCCAAACACCACCTCGGCGGCAAGACCGTCCGCTGCCACAACGACTTCACGCCGGACGGAATTCGCACGACCAACGAGATCCTCGCCTGGACGGGCGGAACCGCGTGGCTGATGTCCGCCGCCGACTACCGCGAGGCCGTGGCGACGTTGATCGCACGCGGCGTGGAACTGCCAACGTTGAACACCCGCCCGGAATCCGCGGCCTGGGACCCCGACCTGGCCGAGACCATGGCCACCACGGGCCTGATGGTCACCGAGGAGCACGTCCTGCCGTCACTCCTCTGACGGCGCGAACCTCTTCACGTCCCACCGCCCGTGCCCCTCCATCAGCTTGCGCCCGATCCGGCGCAGGTCGGCGAGGTCGCGCTCGTTCAGCAGCCCGGTGAACTCCTCCGCGACCGACGCCCGGTACACCCGCGCGGTGACGCCCTTGCACGCCTCCTCGCCCTCGCGCGTCAGCACCGCGTAGACCAGGCGACGGTTGTCCGGCGGCTGCTCGCGCGTCACCCAGCCGCGCTTGACCAGCCGCTCGACGAGCCGCGTGATCCCGGACGGGCTGACGTCCAGCAGCTCGACGAGCTCCGACATCTGCAGCCGCCCGCCGTTGCGGACCAGCTGGTAGAGCGCCACGTGCTCCAGCAACGAGCACCCGGCCTCCGCCTCCATCCGCCGCCCCATCGCGGCCTTCACGGCATCGACGCCCTGCTGCACGTACAGCCACGAGAAGATCGGCTCGGTCACGCCCTCATCCTAAATCAGATTTGACGCCGCGATGTTTTCACGCTCAAATGTTGAGCATGAAAACAACTGGGGACGTCACCATCGTCGGCGCAGGGCCCGTCGGCCTCCTGCTCGCCACCGAACTCGCCCTCCAGGGCGTTCGCACCACCGTGCTCGAACGCCTCACCACCCAGGCCGACACCATCAAGGCCCAGATGATCAACGGCCGCACCTACCAGATGCTCGCCATGCGCGGCTTCGGTCCCGCGATCGACGCCGCCAGCGAGGCCGAGTCAGCGGGCCTCGCCTGGCGCCCCACCGGAGCCACCGGTCACTTCGCCGGACTGTTCAAACTGGACGGTCTGCCGCTCGTCATGCTGACGCAGCAAGCACTCGAACGAATCCTCGAAGCCCGCGCGCTGGAACTCGGCGTCGAGATCCGCCGCGGCGTCGAGGTCACCTCGCTCAACCTCGCCACCGACTACGTGGTCGGCTGCGACGGCGGCCGCAGCACCGTCCGCAAGCTCGCCGGCTTCGACTTCCCGGGCACCGATCCGACCCTCACCGGCTACCAGGCCGTCGTCGACCTGGATGACGAACTACCGCGCGGCTGGCACCGCACCCCGACGGGTGTCTACGCCTCCGGCCCGCTCAAGGGCCGCATCATGATCCTCGAGTACGACGGCCCGCCCGCCACGCGCGAGGCCACCCCCGAGATCCTCGAAGACAGTCTCCGCAGGGTCAGCGGCCACGACGTGCGGATCACCGCCGTCCACACCGCCACGGTCTGGACCGACAACACCCGCCAGGCCACCACCTACCGCCGCGGCGACGTCCTGCTCGCGGGCGATGCCGCCCACATCCACTCCCCGTTCGGCGGCCAGGGCCTCAACCTCGGCCTGCAGGACGCCCTCAACCTCGGCTGGAAGCTCGCCACCGGCGACTCCTCGCTGATCGACACCTACACCACCGAACGCCACCCGGTCGCGACCCGCGTCCTGCACAACACCATGGCCCAGGTGGCGCTGACCCGCCCGGACCCGCACACCCGCGAGCTCTTCTCGCTCTTCAACGACCTCCTCGACCTCCCGCAGGTCAAGGAGCGCGTCTCCGCGATGGTCCAGGGCACCGACATCCGCTACGACACCGGCTCCGACCACCCGCTCGCCGGCACGTTCGTCCCCGGCCTCGACCTGTCCGACGGCAAGGGCACCAGCATCGCCCTCGACGGCGCCGAAGCCACCATCCGCCCAGACGGCTACATCTCCAGGATCACCACGTGAGAATCGCAGTGACCGGCGCGACCGGCACCCAGGGCGGCGCAGTCGTCCGACTCCTGACCGAACGCGGCCACGAAGTCCGCCGCGTCACCCGAAACCCCAAGCACCCCGGCGACGTCCACGGCGACTTCGACCACCCGGCCTCGTTGGAACAAGCCTTCTCCGACGCCGACGGGCTCTTCCTGATGACCCCGCTGAGCGGACCATCCGAAGCAGCCCAGGGCAAAGCCGCCGTCGACGCCGCCCGGAACGTCCCGCACGTCGTGTTCACCTCGGCCACCAACGCCGATCGCCGCACCGGCATCCCGCACTTCGACACCAAAGCCGAGATCGAACGGCACCTGACAGCCAACCATCCTCAGTGGACAGTGCTGGGCCCTGCCGCCTTCATGGGCTCCGAAGGCCCAGTGGCACTACCGATCCCGCCAACTCTGAAGCTGCACCTCATCGCGCCGGAAGACATCGCCGCGATGGCCGCGCTCGCGTTCGAACAACCGCACCGGTTCCACAACCGCCGCATCGACATCGCCGGCGACCAGCTCACCGGCCCGGAAATGGCCGCGATCCGCGGCACCGAGTTCGTGGAGTTCACGCTCGCCCAAGCCGAGACCTACTCCTCCGATCTGGCCGCGATGTTCCGCTACCTCACCGAAACCGGCCTGGACCTCGACATCCCCGCCCTGCACGCGGAGTTCCCCGAGATCGCCTGGCACACCTACGCGGACTGGGTCACCGGTCGGCCGAGCCCCTGAATCCGCTCCCGCACGTCCACACACTCACCCGACCATCCGCTCCACGAGCAACGCCCCGCCGATGCCGATCATCATCGCCCCGCTGACCCGCGACACCACCCGCGCCACCCCCGGACGGGTGGTCAGCACGGCCTTCGCGAAGACCCCGACCGCGAGATAGACCGCAGCGCACAACCCCATGTGCAACGCCCCGAGCACCGCGGTCTGCGCAGCCACCGACCAAGCCGCACTCGGGTCGATGAACTGCGGGAACAACGACACGAACATCAACATCGCCTTGGGGTTCAACCCGCTGATCCCGACCCCCTTGAGCACCACCCGTCCCGGCGAGACGGCCAGCTCCTCAGCGGCACCAGGACTCGCCGGACGCGCCAGCGAACCCCAGCCGAGCCACACCAAATACGCAGCCCCTGCCACAGTCAGCGCGGTGAGCAACCCCTTCGAGCTCGCCACGACCACCACCAGCCCGGCCACCGCGAGCACCGTGTAGCCCGCGTACCCGGCCACCAGCCCGGCCACCGCGGGCAGCACGAACCGGCCGCGCAACCCCGCCGCGATCGCATAGGCCCAGTCCGCTCCCGGGGTGAGGACCAGCAGGAGGTCCACCGCCAGGAACGCCACCACCGTGCTCAGTTCCATGCCCAAAAGGCTAGGAAGCAACAGCCCAAAGGTGTTCCCGCCTTTACCCTGCGGAACCCGCTTTCAGGGGAAGAATGACCCCATGGACGCCGTGGACCGACAGATTCTTGCCGAGCTGCAGCAGGACGGCAGGCTGACCGTCACCGAACTGGCCGCGCGGGTGAACCTGAGCATCTCCCCGTGCCACCGCCGCCTGCGCGATCTCGAACGCGACGGCGCGATCCGCGGTTACCGAGCCGTGGTCGACCCAGCAGCGGTCGGCCTGAACTTCGAAGCGCTGGTCTTCGCCACCGTCCACTGGGAGAACGAGAGCACGGTCGCCGACTTCGAACGAGCGGTAGCCGCCATCCCGAACGTCCTGCAGGCCCAACGACTCTTCGGCGAGCCGGACTACCTCCTGCGCATCGCCACCACGGACCTCGCCGCGTACCAACAGCTCTACGACGAAAGGCTCGTGAAGCTGCCAGGAGTGAGGCGGATGAACTCGACGGTCGTGATGAAGCACGTCGTCGACGACCGTCCACTGCCGTGATGAGGGCAGTGAAGCCGCGTCACTCGGCCGTCCGGCCCCTCGGAACGGGTGTGATCTGCCTGACCAGACCACACCGGAAGAGACCGTTCAGCGCAATCCGATCAGACGGCCGCCCAGCTCTGCAGCATCCGGAACGCGATAGAAGCGCCACCGGCGAGCCCGAGCCCGGGAACACTCCCAGGCACCTCGATCGCCTGGCGCACATCGGCCCTGGAGACCCACTTGGCCTCGGCGATCTCACCCTCCGCCAACCGCAACGGCTCCGCGGGATCGGCCACAGCTTCGAACCCGATCATCAACGAGCGGGGGAACGGCCACGGCTGCGACCCGAGGTACCGGATGTCCCGCACGGCGACCCCGACCTCCTCGAAGATCTCACGCGCCACACAGGCTTCCAGCGACTCGCCCGCCTCGACGAACCCGGCCAGCACGGAGAACCGCCCCTCCGGCCACTCCGGACCGCGAGCGACGAGCACCTGGTCCGCGCCGTCGTGCACAAGACAGATCACCGCGGAATCGGTCCGCGGATACTCCTCCCGCCCACACCCGGAACACACCGATGTCCACCCGGACTTCTCCAGCACGGTCCTGGCCCCGCACTTGGCGCAGTACTTGCCGAGCCGGTGCCACTGGAACAACGCCGCCGCGGTCGTGAACAACCCGGCCGACATGTCGTCCAAAGTGGCCCCGGCCTGCCGCAGATCCAGCCACTGCGGCTCGTCCGTCAGCTCCGCCGGACCCCAGGCACGGGAAGCGGGAACCGCCTCCTCGTCCTCGGCCTGCATCAGCACCGCGAAGTACGCCACACCGTCCTGCTCACCCA
>JAVXWK010000929.1:0-8269 GCA_032230575.1 Pseudonocardiales bacterium
TCGGCGGTTGGCAGGGGCTGGTCGAGAAGGTCACCGACCAGGAGCAGCTGAGCGCGTGGCCCGCCACCGAGCTGACCGGCATCCAGAATCCAGTGTGGAGCGTCGTCGGCTTGGTGTTCGGTCTCGGCTTCGTGCTGTCGTTCGGTTACTGGACGACGAACTTCGCCGAGGTGCAGCGCGCGATGAGTGCGAAGTCCATGTCGGCGGCCAAGCGCACGCCGATCATCGGTTCGTACCCGAAGGCGCTCATCCCGGCGATCATCATCATTCCCGGCATCATCGCCGCGGTGATCGTGCCGGAGATGGCGCAGCTGAAGTCCGGCGACACGAGCAGTGGGGTCGTCTACAACAACGTGCTGCCACTGCTGATGCGCGACCTTCTGCCCAACGGCATCCTCGGCGTCGCGATCACGGGTCTGCTGGCGAGCTTCATGGCCGGTGTGGCGGCGAACGTCAGCTCGTTCAACACGGTCTTCACGTACGACCTGTGGCAGGACTACATCAAGAAGGACCGGCCGGACGAGTACTACCTGAGGATCGGGCGTCTGGCCACGGTCGGTGCGTGTGTGCTCGCGATCGGCACGGCGTTCATCGCGGCGGCGCTCGGCGGGTCCAACATCATGGACTACATCCAGGCGCTGTTCTCGTTCTTCAACGCGCCGCTGTTCGCGACGTTCATCGTCGGCATGTTCTGGAAGCGCATGACGCCGACCGCCGGTTGGGTGGGTCTGCTCGCGGGCACGTTCACCGCGATGTTCGTCTACGCGATCTCGGAGCCGTCGTTCGGCATCAAGTGGCTGGAGCTGCCCGGCCAGGGCGCGAGCTTCCTCGGCGCTGGTCTCGCGTTCGTGGTGGACGTCGTCGTGTCCGTGGGGGTCAGCCTCGTCACGCGGCCGAAGCCGGACAGCGAGCTGGTCGGACTGGTCTACAGCCTGACGCCCAAGGAAGACCGCTCGCACTCCACCACCGGTGAGGACGCGGGCTGGTACCGCTCGCCCGCCCTGCTCGGCGGCGGAGTGCTTGCGCTGACGACCGTTCTCTACATCGTCTTCGGCTGAGGGAGGCCGTCATGAGGTTGTTCGACCTGCGACTGATCATCGCTTTCCTCTTCGGCCTGTACGGCGTTGTACTGGTCGTCCTGGGCGTCGGGTTCACGTCCGACGCCGACCTGAGGAAGGCCGAAGGGGTCAACATCAACCTGTGGGCCGGCATCGCCATGGTGGTGCTGTCGGCGTTGTTCGCCTTGTGGGCGACGCTGCGGCCTCAGTTCGCGAAAACGGACAAGGCGGCTACGACTGGGGACGACCTGGGTAAACAGGGTTGAAGGCCTCGATCGTCCACGCGTCGAGCCAGTTGAATGCGCGGCGAATTCGGTTAACCACGTCTCTCCTTCTGTCGGGGTCTTCACTCTGTACATCGCGTTGATCTTCTGAATCGTTCCCGTAGCGCTGAGTGACATGTGCCACGGGGGAAGTCGGGGTACCGCCCACGAACGTCCGAGAAGGTCGCTACCGTGCACGTCGTGCTCCGTTTTCGTGCCACGGCCGTGGTCGCCGCCGCTGCTCTGCTGATGGCCGGCTGCGCGACCGGTCCTGGTCTCGCCAAGACCCACTCGCCGCGCCACACCGTGCAGGCGGGGGCGGAGGCGAGCTCGACCGACCCGTCGACGAAGCCGTCCGCGCAGCCGAACAAGCCGGTCGACCCGGCGTTCGCGGCGGAACGGATGCGGCTGGTCAACCCGTGCGCGTTGATCGACAAGGACGTGCTGCAGACGGTCGGCACGCCGTCGAAGTACACGAGCAGCAACTACACGCGCTGCTCGAACTACATGAAGGACAAGGCCGGCAAGACGCTCAACATCAGCGTGGACGTCGGCTACACGTTGACGTCCACGGACCTGAAGAACGCGAACAAGCAGCTCGCCGGGCTCAAGAGCGGCGAGCAGAAGCTGACCACGTCGTGCTTCGTCACCGCCGTCACGCAGGAGAACCCCGGTCAGGCCCTGCGGATCCAGGTGAGCACGGGCAGCGGCAACGAGGCGGCGGCCGACGTGTGCGGGCCCGCGCGCAAGGTGCTCGAGGGCGCTGTCCGCAAGACGCGCGGCAACCCGCAGAAGTACACCCCGCCCAAGGGTTCGCCGGTCGAGGTCGACCCGTGCACGATCGTGGACAGGGCCACGCAGGCGCCGGTGGTCGGTGCCTCGCCGCGCACCCTGGCGTTCGGCCTGCACCAGTGCTCGTGGAGCGGGCAGGGCGGGCAGATGCAGCTCGAGTTCAAGACGGCGCGCATCCCGAAGGACGGCAAGTTCGACCGGGACTCCACCGAGGTCGACCTCGGCGGCGTGAAGGGCTACCAGGCGTTCAAGGACGGGCCGTTCCCGACCTGCGAGCTGGTCGTCGTCCGCACGAAGGACTCCAGCGACGCCGGCGAGATCGCGGAGTTCCAAGTGGGCGCGACGAAGGACAAGACGATGGACCGCTGCCAGGCGGCGCAGGCGTTCGCCAAGGCAGTGCTCCCCGGCCTGCCCAGCGCCTGACGGGGCCAGGCGGGGGCTGAAAGTTCTTCAAGTACGGGTTAGTGTCGAGGTTACTGGCGAGTACCCGGGAGGGGCCCAATGACGCAGACCGCTTCGGACAGCGCGCTGTCGGCCGATGGCGAGCAGCGGCGGTTCGCTTCACTGGACCCGCGCACGGGCGAGGTCGTCGCGCATCACCCGATCCACACGGCGGCCGAGGTCGAGGACGCGGTGTCCTCGGCGCGCGAAGCCGCCGCGTGGTGGGCAGGCCTCGGTGTCGAGGGCCGCAAGACCAAGCTCGACGCGTGGCGCAGGGTGCTGTCGAAACGCGCCGACGAGTTCGTCGCGTTGATCAGCGCGGAGACCGGCAAGCCCGCCGACGACTCCCGCGTCGAGATCGCCCTCGTGATGGACCACCTGCACTGGGCTTCGCGCAACGCGGGCCGTGTGCTGGGCAAGCGCCGTGTGTCCTCGGGCATGCTGATGTTCAACCACAGCGCGACGCTGGAGTACCGGCCGTTGGGCGTCATCGGCGTCATCGGGCCATGGAACTACCCCGCGCACACTCCGATGGGTTCGATCTCGTACGCGCTCGCCGCGGGCAATGCCGTGGTGTTCAAGCCGTCCGAGTTCACGCCGGGTGTGGGCACGTTCCTCGCGTCGACGTTCTCCGAGGCCGTGCCGGAGTACCCGGTGTTCCAGGTCGTGACGGGCTTCGGCGAGACGGGCGCGGCGCTGTGCACGTCCGGCGTCGACAAGCTCGCGTTCACGGGCTCGACGCGGACCGGCAAGAAGGTCATGGCCGCGTGTGCCGCGACGCTGACCCCGGTGCTGGTCGAGTGCGGTGGCAAGGACGCGCTGATCGTCGACTCCGACGCGGACCTCGTGGCCGCCGCCGAGGCCGCGATGTGGGGCGCGGTGTCGAACGCCGGCCAGACGTGCGCGGGCGTGGAGCGCGTGTACGTGGCCGAGGAAGTGGCCGACGAGTTCATCCAGATCGCGGTGAAGCGGGCGCTCAAGCTCAAGCCGGGTGGCGAGCCGGGCGCGAACCTCGGGCCGATCACGATGCCGTCGCAGGTGGAGATCATCCGCGAGCACGTGCAGGACGCGCTGGACCGCGGTGGCAAGGCGCTGGTCGGTGGTCCCGACTCGATCAGGCCGCCGTACGTCGAGCCGGTCGTGCTGACGGACGTGCCGGAGGACTCGCTCGCGATCACCGAGGAGACGTTCGGGCCGACCGTGGTGATCAACCGCGTGCCGAACGCGCTGGAGGGCGTGCGGCTGGCGAACCAGTCGAAGTACGGGCTCGGTGCGGCGGTGTTCTCGAAGTCGCGTGGCGAGGAACTGGCGCGGGAGCTGCGGGTCGGCATGGTGTCGGTCAACGCGGTGCTGACCTACGCGGCGATTCCCGGGCTGCCGTTCGGTGGCGTGGGCGACTCCGGGTTCGGGCGCATCCACGGTGACGACGGCCTGCGCGAGTTCGCCTACCCCAAGGCCGTGACGAAGCAGCGGTTCAAGGCTCTGCTGAACATGACGACGTTCGACCGGTCTTCGCTTGCGGGCAAGCAGATGCTCCGCCTGGCCCGCCTCCTCTTCGGCCGCTAAGACCATGAACGGCGCATTCATCCACCTCACGTGGATGAATGCGCCCTTCATCGTTGATGGCTAGGCGCCCAGTTGGGTTTTGAGGTCGTCCAGGACGACGTTCGCGGCGAGTACGCCGAGGCCGAGGAAGTAGGTCTCGTCGAGAACCGGCTTGGCCTTGCCCGCCTTCACGGCGTTCAGGCCGCTCCACAGCGGGCCGCCGAGGACGTTCGCCTGGGCGGTCTTGGCCGGGTCGCCGTAGGTGGAGTAGACGATGAAGTCGCCGTCGGCCTTGCCGATCTCCTCCGTGCTGACCTCGGCGGCCAGGTCGTCCACCTGGGACGGCGTGGGCTGGCCGATCTTGGCGTCGATCAGGATCGTGCCGATGAAGGACTTCTTGGCGTACAGGCGGATTTTGCCGGGCATGAAGCGCAGAGCCGTGACGGTCGGGCGCACGCCGAGCTTCTTCTCGATGGCGTTGCCGGTCTCGGTGGCCTTGTTCGTGTAGTCCTCGAGCATCTTCGCGGCGTCGGCCTGGCGGTCGAGCGCGGCGGCGTTGAGGAGGAAGTTCTCCTTCCACACGTAGCCGGGGCGCACGGAGAAGACGGTCGGGGCGATCGCTGAGAGCTTCGGGTACTGGGCCTCGGCGCGCAGCTTCGAACCCAGGATCAGGTCCGGGTCGAGCTTGGTGATCGCTTCGAGGTTCAGGTTGTTGATCGTGCCGACGTTCTCCGGCGTGCCGCCCTTGTCGCCGATGTAGGACGGCATGGTCGGCGAGCCGTCGGTGTAGGCGATGCCGACGGGCTTGATGCCGAGGGCGACGACGTTGTCGAGCTCGCCGGTGTCGAGCACGATCACGCGTTCGGGCTTCTTCTCGAGCTTGGTCTCGCCCATCGCGTGCTTGATCGTGCGGGGGAACACGCCCGGCTTCTCGGTGGTGCCGAAGCCGTTGCTCAGTTCGTAGGCCTTGCCGAAGTCCTCGCCGCCCTGGGCGACCGCCGGCTTGTCCGGTGTGCTGGAGCCGCACGCGGTCAGGGTCAGGGCGACTGCGACGAGCAGTGCTGCTCTCTTCGGCACGACGTTGTTCCTCCGCTACTTGCAGTGATGTTGACCTGCATTTATTAGGGCAGGCTAACGGTACCTGGGTCCTTTGCCCGTTCCGAGTGTCAGACCCCCGGAGTAAGAAGGAACACGGTCACCGCCGATCGGGAGGGCTCTTCGATGAAGAAGATCATCAATGATCCGGAAACCGTGGTTCAGGACGCGCTGCGGGGAATGCAGGCCGCCCATCCCGATCTGCTGTCCGTGCACTACGACCCGGCGGTCGTGGTGCGCGCGGACGCCCCGGTGCGGGGCAAGGTCGCGATCATCTCCGGCGGCGGGTCCGGCCACGAGCCGCTGCACGGCGGGTTCGTCGGGCGCGGGATGCTCGACGCGGCCTGTCCCGGCGCGGTCTTCACCTCGCCGACGCCGGACCAGGTGCTCGACGCTGTTTCGCGCTGCGACGGCGGTGCTGGAGCGCTGCTGATCGTGAAGAACTACACCGGCGACGTGCTGAACTTCGAGACCGCGGGCGAGATGGCGGAGTCCGAGGTGCGCAGCGTCGTGATCGACGACGACGTGGCGGTGAAGGACTCGCTGTACACGGCCGGTCGTCGCGGTGTCGGCGGCACGGTGCTGCTGGAGAAGATCGTGGGCGCGGCGGCGGAGCGCGGTGACTCGTTGGATGCGTGTGTGGCCCTGTCCGAGCGGGTGATCGCGTCGGTGCGGTCGATGGGGCTCGCGTTGACCTCGTGCACGGTGCCGCACGTGGGGTCGCCTTCGTTCGAGCTGTCCGACGACGAGATGGAGATCGGCATCGGCATCCACGGCGAGCCCGGCCGGGCGCGAGTCGCTGCCGGAACGGCCTCGGAGATGGTGTCGGCGTTGCTCGACCCGATCCTGGAGGACCTGCCGTTCGCTGCCGGGGATCGGGTGCTGCTGTTCACGAACTCGATGGGCGGAACTCCGTTGATCGAGCTGTACTTGGCGCACGGGATCGCGGAGCAGTTGTTGGCGGATCGGGGGATCACGGTGGAACGCAGGCTCGTCGGGCCTTACATCACCAGCCTGGAGATGCAGGGGATGAGTCTCACGTTGTTGAAGCTGGACGACGAGATGATCTCTCTGTGGGACGCGCCGGTGCACACTGCCGCGCTGCGGTGGGGGGTCTGAGGTGGGGTGCACTGCGGCTGACGTGGTGACGGCATTGCGCGCAGCCGCTCTTGTCGTCCAGGAACACCGCGACGAACTCGTGCGTCTGGATCAGGCGATCGGCGACGCGGACCACGGCGAGAACATGAGGCGCGGCTTCACCGCGGTCCTGTCCCGTCTGGACAGCGACGAGCCGACCTCCCCCGGCAAGGTTCTGAAGCTCGTGGCCACCACCCTCATCTCCACGGTAGGCGGTGCGGCGGGCCCGTTGTACGGCACGGCTTTCCTGCGAGCTTCGGCCGCGGTCGGGGATCTTGAGGAGCTCGACTGCGAGGCGGTGGCCCGCGCCCTGCGGGCCGCTCTGGACGGCGTGGTGGCGCGCGGCAAGGCCGTGGTCGGGGACAAGACCATGGTCGATGCTTTGACGCCTGCTGTGGCCGCTGCTGCTTCCGTGGACGGCTCAGTGGCCGCGGTGCTGTCCGCGGCGGCCGATGCGGCCGCCGAGGGTGCGGAGTCGACGGTGCCGATGGTGGCGCGGAAGGGGCGTGCGTCCTATCTGGGCGAGCGCAGCGCCGGCCACCTCGACCCGGGTGCCCGTTCGACAGCACTGCTGCTGCGGGCCTTCGCTGACGCGGCGGCCAAGGCATGACCGCCCGAGTCGGATTGGTCATCGTTTCGCACAGCGACATGTTGGCCAACGGAGTCGCCGAGCTCTCCGTTCAGATGGCCCCCGACGTCTCCGTGCTGCCTGTTGGTGGGACGGAGGAGGGTGGGCTCGGGACTGACTACGGCTCGGTGGTCGAAGCCTTGTCCGACGCGGATTCCGGCGCCGGCGTCGTTGTGCTCTACGACTTGGGCAGCGCGAAGATGACTGCTGAGATGGCTGTGGAATCCGCCGAGGATCCGTCTCGGTACAGCGTTGTGGACGCGCCACTTGTGGAGGGCGCGGTCGCCGCAGCCGTGGCAGCTCAAGCCGGTGCCTCTCAGTCCGACGTCGCCGCCGCCGCGGAAGGCGCATCTGGCGAAACCCCCGCAGCCACTCCGTCTCGCCCCGCCCTGCATCTGGTCCAGGGGGCCGTGTCGGCTGAGGTGTTGTTGACCAACGAGGTCGGGTTGCACGCTCGGCCGGCGGCTTTGCTGGCTCGGACTGTGGCTGAGCTGGATGCCGATGTTGTTGTTCGGTATGGGGATGAAGAAGCCAGTGCTGCGAGTGTGTTGGCGTTGATGGGGCTTAGTGCGCCTGGGGGGAAGTCGATCACTGTGGTGGCGACGGGCAAGGATGCTGGGGAGGCGGTTCGGCGGATTGAGGAGTTGGCGGAGAGGGGGTTTGACGACTAGGTGGTTCTTGTGGGGAGGCGCCTTCGGTGCGCGCGTACCTTGCGTGGGCCGTCCCCCTGTTTCGTTGGCGGGTGCCTGCCTTCGCTCGTCCCCGCCTTCCTGCCGAGGGCTCCTCGGATGGCTCAGCTCTTCGTTCCTCCACCTGGGTTCACCTGGCACGACTCTGGTTCTAGGCGTTTGCTAGACCGATAACTGTTTCGATCCTGATGGCGAAGCTCACGGCGCCGGTTTGTGCTGGGGGTGGCATAGTCGCCCGCAAGTTACTCATTGGTAGCCCACGCTTTACCCCGCAGGGAGGTCTGCAGTGGCGCGCGAAATCAACACCGTCGGTGTCGTCGGCTTCGGAACCATGGGCGCGGGGATCGTGGAGGTACTCGCGCGCACCGGGCTTTCGGTGAAGGTGGTGGAGGTCGATGCGGCGGGGGTTGAGCGGGGGCTTGGGCACCTCGAGCACTCGACGCTGCGAGCCGTCAAGCGCGAGAAGCTCACTGAGGACGAGAAGAGCGCGCTGCACGACCGGATCACCACGAGCCTCGACCTGACCACCCTTCAAGACTGCGACCTGGTCATCGAAGCGGTGCCGGAGAGCGTCGAGCTCAAGACGAAGATCTTCAAGCAGCTCGACGAGATCCTCCAGCC
>JAVXWK010000983.1:0-30962 GCA_032230575.1 Pseudonocardiales bacterium
CCGCGGACGAGCGCCTGCCGCTGGACCGCGCTGCCCTGGACGCGCTGCTGGCCGACCGCCTGTCGTTCACCGGCGTGGCGTCGGCGCAGGTCGCGTCGATCGTCGAGCAGGTCGCAGCGGTGGTCGACAAGTACCCGGTCTACGAGCCGGAGCCGATTCTGTGATCGTTTCTGATCTGATCGTCTACCCGATCAAGGGCTGTGGCGGGTACTCCGTCAGGTCCTCTGCCGTCGACCTCACGGGGTTGCGCGGCGATCGGATGATGATGCTGGTCGACGACGACGGGGTGTTCCTCTCGCAGCGCAAGGTTCCGGCGATGGCCGCGCTGCGTCCGTACCTCCTGGACTCCGCGCTGCTGCACGGAGGCCAGTCGTTCCCGGTTGTCGTTGACGGGCCACGGGTTCCGGTCGTCGTGCACAAGTGGCAGGGCGCCGGAATCGACCAGGGAGACGCGGCCGCCGCCTCCTTCTCCGACGCGCTCGGGATGTCTGTTCGGCTCGTGCGCACGCCGCCTGACCTGCATCGGGAGTCGGGTGGGCAGAACGCGGGGCTGGTCGGATACGCGGACGCGCACGCGTTGCTGATGATCTCGCTGTCCTCATTGGACGGACTGAACGAACGGATCCTGGAGCGCGGCGCCGAACCCGTGCCGATGAACCGCTTCCGCCCCAACATCGTCGTGTCCGGCTGGCCTGAGCCGCACACCGAGGACCGGGTGCGGCGCGCGGTGATCGGTGACGTGGAACTGGCCTACGCCAAGGACTGCGTGCGGTGTGCCGTGCCGATGGTCGACCAGGAGACCGGTCTGCGGGACGGCCCGGAGCCGACCCGCACGCTGGCGACCTACCGGCGCGACCCGGACGGTGGCGTGATCTTCGGGATGAAGGCGGCCGTCGCCGGCACCGGGACCGTGGCGGTCGGCGACAAGATCGACGTGCTGGAGTGGGCCCCGGCCTAGCTCTCTAGGCCTTGTGCCAGCGCAGGCGGTCGCCGCGCTGACTGTCCTTCTTGCACACCAGCGGTTCACCGAGCAGGCCGATGCCGCTCGCGCCCTCGGGATCGCACCGCGCACCCTCGTTGACCAGCAGGCCTTGTTGCGGCGGCGTGGACGAGGTCGTGTTCTGCGGGGGTGGCGGCGGGGCCTGCGCCGGCGGCGGCTTCGGCTGCGCGGTCGTCGTGGGGGTGGTCGTCGTCGGTGTCGTCGTGTTGACCGTGATGTCGACGACGTCCGGTGTCGGCACGATGCTGACCGACTGGGTCGGAGTCGTTGGCTGCGAGCTCGCGGCCGGCGACGAGAGCGGGCTGGAGTCGATGCTCCACCCGGCTACGCCCAGCACGATGAGCAGTCCCAGGCTCGCCAAAGCCGGAATCCACAGCGCCTTACGGGTGAGCACGGGTGCACCTTAAGCGTCAGTGAGCTTGATCTGTAGGGGTGAAGGGGTGTACGTCGGTTTCCGGAACACGGGCACGTAGGCTGACCAGCGTGCCTACGCTCGCTGACTACCAGCACGTCGCCCGCGGCAAGGTTCGCGAACTCTACGACGTCGACGACGAGCTGCTGCTGTTCGTCGCGTCCGACCGGATCTCCGCTTACGACCACGTCCTGAGCACCGAGATCCCGGACAAGGGCCGCGTGCTGACCGCGATGAGCGTGTTCTGGTTCGAGCGGCTCGCCCCCAACCACCTGGTCGCCTACGACGACCCGCGCATTCCGGCCGAGGTTCGCGGCCGCGCGTTGCTGGTGCGCAAGCTGAAGATGGTCGACGTCGAGTGCGTGGCGCGCGGGTACCTGACGGGCTCGGGCATGGCCGACTACACGGCGACCGGCGCGGTGTGCGGGATCGAGCTGCCGGCCGGGCTGGTCGAGGCGTCCGAGCTGACGCCGCCGATCTTCACGCCCGCGTCGAAGGCCGAGATCGGGGCGCACGACGAGAACGTGTCGTTCGACGTCATCGCCGCGAAGCACGGCGAGGAGCTGGCGTCGAAGCTGCGCGACCGGACGATCGAGCTGTACAGCGAGGCGCGCGCGTACGCGTTGACGCGTGGCCTGATCCTCGCGGACACGAAGTTCGAGTTCGGGCTGGACGCTTCGGGTGAGCTGATCCTCGCGGACGAGGTCTTCACGCCGGACTCGTCGCGGTACTGGCCGGCCGAGGGCTACGAGCCGGGTCGTGTGCAGCCGTCGTTCGACAAGCAGTACGTCCGCGACTGGCTGACGTCGGACGCATCTGGCTGGGACCGCAAGAGCGATGTCCCGCCGCCCTCGCTGCCCGCAGAGGTCGTCGAAGCCACCCGAAACAGGTACGTGGAGGCGTACGAGCGGCTTACTGGCCGGTCTTTCGCTGACTGGCTCGCGTGAGTTAGCTCTGGTTTCACGCGGATGTCACCACGGCATGGCGCACTCAATGCGTGCACTCACAGCTCGTGGTCTCTCTGTCCGGCATCGGTCCGCAGACACTCGACCGATGCGCTGATCTCGCCGCGGCTCTCGACCCGCGGAAGGTGCCGTTGTCGCTGCTCGTGATCCCTCGCGAGCTCGGCAAGGCGCAGGATTGGGTGCGGCAGCGCGCCGCGCTCGGCGATGACGTCGTGCTGCACGGTCTCGGCCAGCGGCGGCTCCCTGCCTATGAGGCGGGGTTGTTGTTGACGGGTGCCCGCGTGCAGATGGAAGCCATCGGCCTGAACACCACCACGTTCGCGCCACGGCGTTGCGTCGCCTCGCCCGGCACGTTGATCGCGCTGGCCAAGCACCGGTTCAACCGCTGCGCCGACGCCTACGCGGTGCGCGACGTCGGTACGGGCCTCGCGACGCTGGGCCGGCTGCACGCGCTGACCGAGCGGAGCAGCTTCGGTGAGTTGCGGTCGCTCGCGCTGGTCTACGCGACGGCACGGTCCGCGCGCCGCGGCGGCCTGACCCGGATCACCGTCGACGCCCGCGACCTGGACCGGCCGGGTGCGCGGCAGGCCGTGCTCGACGCCGTGGACATCGCGCTCGCCCACGACGCCGCGCCGACGACCTACGTCAAACTGCCGTCTCCTCGCCAGGCGTCAGCGGCCTGACCTCGGTGCCCTCCGGCTTGAGCATGTCGAACATCGCGTAGGCGTTCTGCGGCATCGACAGCAGCTTCTCGTGGATGGGCACGGCGACGCGCGGCTTGATCGCGCGCATGAAGTCGACGGCCTCGCCGAGCCGCAGCCACGGCGCGCCGGTCGGCAGGCCGAGCACGTCGATGTCCTCGTCCGGCACGAACAGCGAGTCGCCGGGGTGGTAGAACGCGCCGTCGCCGACCACGTACGCGGTGTTCGGCACGATCGGGATGTCCTCGTGGATCATCGCGTGCCTGCCGCCGACGACCTTCACCGTGGTGTCGCCGACCTTGATGACGTCGCCCGGCCGGGCGACCGTCGGGTTCTCGACGCTGGGCGCCGATCCCTCGTCCACGATGAGCTGCGCCTGCGGGTTCCTGGCGAGCAGTGCGGGCAGCCTCTCGGCGTCGAGGTGGTCGTAGTGCTGGTGCGTGATGAGCACTGCGTCCAGGTCTTTCACGTCCTCGAACCCGGCGGAGAACGTGCCGGGGTCGATCAGGATGCGC
Source organism: Pseudonocardiales bacterium (assembly GCA_032230575.1). Classification (GTDB taxonomy): domain Bacteria; phylum Actinomycetota; class Actinomycetes; order Mycobacteriales; family Pseudonocardiaceae; genus Lentzea. The sequence continues at coordinate 3,594 of JAVXWK010000983.1, forward strand.
GTCGACCCGGTGTCCAGAAGCACACAGGCGTGGCCGAAGTGGACAACTCGCATGGATTCCTCCATTACCGACTTTTGGCGGGCTGACACGGTCAGGTGACGTCGGAAGTATCAAAGAGCATGAGGAAAACCCTGCAACTCCTCACGGCACTGGCGCTCGCCCTGCCGATGACGTCCTTCGTCCCTGCTATCACCACCTCTACTCCTGCTCAGGCTGCGTCGCCGCAGTCTCAGGAGATCGGAACTGAGGAATCGATCTCAGTCCGAGTGGGTGGCAAATCCCTTTCTACCGTGATCGACAGGCCGGGATCCGGTTACGTGAAGATCCATTTCACCGACCTCCGGATCCTGCCCGGTGACGTGCTCACGGTGTCGAACCCTGACGGCACCGAGAAGTACACGTACAACCGGGACCTGCGGTCCTCCCAGACCGCTACCCCTGATGCTGCTGGCTTCTGGGCCATGTCGATCACCGGCTCTCGCGCGGTCGTGTCGCTGAAGAACCCGCTGTCGCGCGTGCGGATCGACAAGATCACCCGCGGCTACACCGAGGCCGAGATGTCCTCGCAGCCGTCCGTGCAGAGCATCTGCGGCACGAACGACTACAAGGACGCGGTCTGCTACCAGTCCAGCAACCCGACCGAGTGGGGCAAGACCGCGTCCGTCGCGAAGCTGCTGCGCAACGGCAGTTCGCTGTGCACGGCGTGGCGCGTCGGCCCGAACAACCGCATGCTCACCAACAACCACTGCTTCACGAGCGTGAGCGGCATCGAGGTCTGGTTCAACTACCAGTGCCCGACCTGCGGCGGCACGGCTTCGGCCACCGTCACCAAGGTGCTGGCTTCTCAGGTCCTGAAGACCGACACCGGGCTCGACTACACCCTCTTCTCCGTGAACAACTTCGCGGCCATCAGCTCGTTCGGCTACCTCGAACTGGACGCGCGCGTTCCGGACGTGGGTGAGGAGATGTACGTCGTCGGCCACCCGGCCGGGAAGCTGAAGAAGTTGTCGTTGCGCGACACCAACAACGGCTCCGGCTACTGCATCGTGCGAGCGGTGCGCGTGAACGGCAACGTGTCGCAGTCCGACATCAGCTACATGTGTGACACCGAAGGCGGCTCGTCCGGTTCGCCGGTGCTGTCGAGGCGCACGCACAAGGTGATCGGGCTCCACCACTTCGGCGGCTGCCCGAACCAGGGCGTGCGCATCGACCTCGTCGCCGCGCAGATCAGCTCACTGCTGTAAGGATTTCCTGCTCTTCTTCTGGCGTGAGCCCGGCCTTGCGAGGCCGGTCGAGCCCGAGGCCGCGCTCGTACTCCAGCGAGTCGAGCGCGGTCTCGGCGAGCGGCCTGACCCGCAGCCCGTTCGCCAGCGCGTTGCTGACATCGCGGCCGACCATCTTGGCCCACTCCTGCGGCAGCCACAGCGGCAGCGACCGCGGCCCGGCCCACGGGTTGATCCCGAGTTCCTGGAGCACGCTCTCCGGCACGCTGACGAGCTGCGTGCCGGGCACCGCCGTCGCTCCGGCGATCTCCCCGATGGCCATCTGGAACGGCATGATCGGCCCGGTCGAGTCGTAGGTGCCGGTGACTCGCTCTTCGGCCGCGAACACGATCCACTGCGCCAGGTCCCGCACGTCGATGTGCTGGAAGCCGAGGTCAGGGCTGTCCGGCACGACGACCCGGCCACCCTGCGCCATCCGCGCGGGCCAGTACCCGAACCTGTCGCTCGGGTCGTCCGGCCCCGTGATCAGCCCGGCCCTGACGATGAACTCGCGCCCTGCCACCGCTTCCCGGACGGCGTTCTCACTGGCGACCTTCACGCTGCCGTACCGCTCCGAGGTGAACTCCGCGGCCGGGTCGTCCTCCAGCGGCGGCAGGAGCTCGTCGCTGCCACTGCTGTGGTCCGCGTAGACGGAGACGCTCGACACGAACGTCCAGTGCGGCGTCGTTGCGCCGAACGCCTCCAGCGCGTCCCGCACCCAGTTCACCGAGTACTTGGACACGTCGATGACCGAGTCGAACTGCTCGCCCACGAGCTGGTCGAACGCGCCGGGCTTGTTTCTGTCGATCGACACGAGGCGTGCGCCGTCGGGGACCTCACCCGAGGCACCGCGAGCGCCGCACAGCACCTCGTGGCCCCGCCGGACCGCCTCCGCCGTGATGGCCTTGCTGAGGAACACGGTTCCGCCGAGCACCAGGATCTTCATGATCTCCAGCATCCGTCGGATCCGGCCGGACTGCCACCGGTCTCGCTTTCGGCGAAATAGCTTGTTGGAATGGGTCCAACACCAGGTCGTGCACCGGCTCACCATCGAGTGAAGATGTGCCGCCGAACACGTGTCGTCTGGATGAACCCCCAGGTCAGGTAGGGTTTGCGGGTACCGCCAGCCCCTCAAACCCGGGAGCAGTCTGTCGTGGCCCGAGTCGTCGTCGACGTCATGCCGAAGCCCGAAATTCTCGACCCCCAAGGCCAGGCGGTGGCGAACGCGCTGCCGCGTCTCGGCTTCGACGGCATCACCGCCGTCCGCCAGGGCAAGCACTTCGAGCTGGAGGTCGCCGACGACGTCGACGACGCCACGCTCGCCAAGATCGCAGAGACCTTCCTCGCCAACCCCGTGATCGAGGACTGGACCGTGCGCAGGGTCGAGGCATGAGGGTCGGTGTCATCACCTTCCCCGGCACGCTCGACGACGTCGACGCCCAGCGCGCCGTCAGGTACGCGGACGGGGAGGCTGTGCCGCTCTGGCACGGCGACCACGATCTCAAGGGTGTCGACGCCGTCATCGTGCCCGGCGGGTTCTCGTACGGCGACTACCTGCGCTGCGGTGCCATCGCCCGGTTCGCGCCGGTCATGCAGGAAGTGATCGAGGCCGCGAACAAGGGGATGCCGGTTCTGGGCATCTGCAACGGCTTCCAGATCCTCGCCGAGGCCCACCTGCTGCCGGGTGCGTTGGTGCGCAACCACAAGCTGCACTTCGTGTGCCGCGACCAGTGGCTGAAGGTCGAGAACAACAGCACGCCGTGGACCACCCGCTACGACCTCGGCGCCGAGATCCTCGTGCCGCTGAAGTCCGGCGAGGGCGGCTACCAGGCCGACGAGGACACCCTCAAAGAGCTGGAAGACGACAACCGCGTCGTGTTCCGGTACGTCGGCGAGAACCCCAACGGCAGCCGCAACAACATCGCGGGCATCACCAACGCCAGGGGCAACGTCGTCGGCCTCATGCCGCACCCCGAGCACGCCATCGACGCGCTCACCGGCCCGACCGACGACGGTCTGGGGATGTTCCTGTCGCTTCTCGACGCGGTGCGGGTGAAGGCATGATCGACACCGTCAAGAACGCGGAGAGCACGCCCGACCAGGAACAGCCCTACAAGGAGCTGGGCCTGAAGGACGACGAGTACGCGCGCATCAAGGAGACCCTGAAGCGCCGCCCCACGGACGCCGAGCTCGCGATGTACTCGGTCATGTGGAGCGAGCACTGCTCCTACAAGTCGTCCAAGGTGCACCTCAAGTACTTCGGCGAGACGACGACCGACGAGATGCGCGCGAAGATGCTCGCGGGCATCGGCGAGAACGCCGGCGTCGTCGACATCGGCGACGGCTGGGCGGTCACGTTCAAGGCCGAGAGCCACAACCACCCGTCGTACGTCGAGCCCTACCAGGGCGCCGCGACGGGCGTGGGCGGGATCGTCAGGGACATCCTCGCCATGGGTGCCCGTCCGCTCGCGGTCATGGACCCGCTGCGGTTCGGCAAGCCGGACGCCGAGGACACCAAGCGCGTGCTTCCCGGCATCGTCGCGGGCGTCGGCGGCTACGGGAACTGCCTCGGCCTGCCGAACATCGGCGGCGAGGTCGTGTTCGACGAGTCGTACCAGGGAAACCCGCTGGTCAACGCCCTGTGCGTCGGTGCGATGCGGGTCGAGGACCTGCACCTCGCACACGCGAGCGGCACCGGCAACAAGGTCATCCTGTACGGCGCGCGCACGGGCCTCGACGGCATCGGCGGCGTCTCCGTGCTGGCCAGCGAGACGTTCGACGACTCCGCAGGCAAGCGCAAGAAGCTGCCGTCCGTGCAGGTCGGCGACCCGTTCACGGAGAAGGTCCTGATCGAGTGCTCGCTGGAGCTCTTCGAGAAGGGCATCGTCGTCGGCATCCAGGACCTCGGCGGCGCGGGCCTCTCCTGTGCCACGAGCGAGCTCGCGTCCGCGGGCGACGGCGGCATGCACGTGTACCTGGACCGGGTTCCGCTCAGGGCGAAGAACATGACCCCGGCCGAGATCCTCTCCAGCGAGTCCCAGGAACGCATGTGCGCGGTCGTCGAGCCCGCGAACGTCGAGGCGTTCATGGAGGTCTGCAGGAAGTGGGACGTCATCGCCACCGAGATCGGTGAGGTGACCGACGGCGACCGCCTGGTGATCACGTACCACGATGAGGTCGTCGTGGACGTGCCGCCGCGCACCGTCGCCCACGAAGGCCCCGTCTACAACCGGCTGATCCAACGACCGGCTGACCAGGACGAGCTGCAGGCGAACACGCCGGACAGCCTCGAAAGGCCGGACGACGTCCTCCAGCTGATCAAGATCATGGCGGCCAGCCCCAACCTGGCCTCCAAGAAGTGGGTCACCCAGCAGTACGACCGGTACGTCCGCGGCGGCACGGTTCTCGCGCAGCCGAGCGACGGCGGCATGATCCGGATCGACGAGGAGACCGGCCGCGGTGTCGCTCTCTCGACGGACTGCAACGGCCGCTACACCAAGCTCGACCCGTACGAGGGCGCGAAGCTGGCGCTCGCCGAGGCCTACCGCAACGTCGCGGCCACCGGTGCCACGCCGATCGCTGTCACCAACTGCCTCAACTTCGGCTCGCCGGAGGACCCCGGGGTCATGTGGCAGTTCGAGCAGGCCGTGAAGGGCCTCGCGGACGGCTGCGCGGAGCTCGGCATCCCGGTGACCGGCGGCAACGTCAGCTTCTACAACCAGACCGGTACGACGGCGATCCTGCCGACGCCGGTCGTGGGTGTGCTGGGCGTGATCGACGACGTGCGGCGCCGCATCCCCACCGGGATCGGGGCCGAGGCCGGCGAGACTCTGCTGCTGCTCGGCGAGACGAAGGACGAGTTCGGCGGCTCCGAGTGGGCCCACCACGTGCACGGCCACCTCGGCGGGTTGCCGCCGAAGGTCGACCTGCAGCGCGAGAAGCTGCTCGGCCAGGTCCTCGTCGCGGGTTCCCGGGACGGCATGGTCTCCGCCGCGCACGACCTCTCCGAGGGTGGCCTGGCCCAGGCGCTGGTCGAGACGTGCCTGATCGGCGAGGTGGGCGCGCGGGTGTTCCTGCAGGGCGACCTGTTCACCGAGCTGTTCAGCGAGTCCGCCGGCCGCGTGCTGGTCGCGGTTCCCCGCACGGAGGAGCAGCGCTTCACCGACATGTGCACCGCGCGCCGCCTGCCGTGGCGCAAGGTCGGTGTCGTCGACCCGGAGTCCGGCGCGCTGGAGATCCAGGGCCTCGGTGAGCTGCCGCTCGACGAGCTCCGTGAAGCCTGGGAGGGCACCCTCCCCGCGTTGTTCGACTAGCTGGTCCAGCGCATCGCCGTCAGCTGGCGGCGATGCGCTGCAGCTGCTCGAACTTGCCGTTGAACAGGTTCTGATCGCCGGGGAAGAGTCCGGCCGCCTGCCACTGCCAGATCGTGTGGAACTCGAAGCCGAGAGGCAACGGCCCCAGCTTCGAGCTGTAGTGCGCGACCCACAACGGGTTGTTGTCGCCGAACTTCACCGAGCCGCCGACACACTTGTTCCACCAGCTCGTGGACGTGTAGATCGTCGGATACCGCTTGGTGCGCGCGAAAACCGCGTCGCTGAACGCCTTCACCCAGGCGGTCATCGCGGCCTGGTCCATCTTGTAGCAGGTGTCGCCGTACGGGTTGTACTCCATGTCCAACGCCGGCGGCAGCGTTCGGCCGTCGGGCGACCAGCCACCGCCGTTCTCGACGAAGAACTTCGCCTGCGCCGCACCGTCGGCGCGGTCCGGCAGCGCGAAGTGGTACGCGCCGCGGATCATGCCGGCGTCGAAGGAACCTTCGTACTGCTGCGTGAACTTCGGGTTCCGGTAGTGGGTGCCCTCGGTCGCCTTGATGTAGGCGAACCGGGCTCCTTTGTCCCAAGAGGACTTCCAGTCGACATCACCCTGGTGGCTGCTGACGTCCATGCCGGGGACTTTGCCGTCTGTGGGCGGGTCTTCCTCCGAACGAAGGTCGCCAAGGCCTTCGTGCTTCAGGACTTGAGATCCCGCGAAGTGGTCCGCGGAGCCCTCTGGCAAGGGCGCCGCGGACGCGGGTGCCGGTGTCATACCGGCGACGATCGCCACGATGCTGATCAAGGTCCGCATGGACTAGATCGTGCGACCATTTGTCCTAATTTGCCACTGGGGTCACCCGTCCAGGCGGGTCAGCTCGTCCCTGGTCAACTCCAGGTGGGTGGCCTGGGCCGAATCGCGGATGCTCGCCGGTCGAGAAGCACCCGGAATGGGGACTACCACTTCGGACTTCGCCAGCATCCACGCGAGGCACACCTGGTGCGCGCTCACGCCGTGCGCGTCGCCGACCTCCTTGAACGGACCGCTCAACGCACCCGCCTTGCTGATCCCGCCGAACGGGCTCCACGGCAGGAATGCGATGCCGAGCTTGTCGCACAGCTCCAACTCGGGCTCGCTCGACCGGAACGACGGCGAGAACTGGTTCTGCACGGCCGTCAGCCGTCCGTCCAGGATGTCGTTGGCCTGCACGATCTCGTCCGGGTTGAAGTTCGAGACACCGGCATAGCGGATCTTGCCGTTGTCCAGCAGCTCCTTCAGTGCACCGACCGACTCGGCGATCGGCGTCTTCGGGTCCGGCCGGTGGAACTGGTACAGGAAGATCTGGTCGACCCCGAGCCGCCGCAACGACCCGTCGACGGCCTGCCGCAGGTACTCCGGGCGTCCGTCGAGGGCCCAGCCACCGCCGGGAACGCGCGTGTGACCGCCCTTGGTGGCGACGAACACCTCTTCCGATCGGCCTCGCAGCGCCTCGGCGATCAGCTCCTCGTTGTGCCCGAAGTCGCTGTCGTCGAGCGAGTAGGCGTCGGCGGTGTCGATGAACGTCACGCCCGCGTCGAGTGCGGCGTGAATGGTCTCGACGGCCTGCGCGCGGTCCGGCCTCCCCTGGATGGAGATGGGCATGCCGCCCAGACCGATGGCGCTGACCTCGACTTCTCCGATACGACGCTTCTGCATGTCCTCCACTCTGGCCCACTTGGATTAAGCTGTCCAACGCAAAGAAGTGATCTCATTGAGCACTGCGGGTGATGAATCGTGGAACTGAGACAGCTCGAGTACTTCCTCGCGGTCGCCGACGAGTGTCATTTCACGAGGGCCGCGCGCCGGATGCACGTCTCCCAGTCGGGCCTCTCGGCGTCGATCCGGGCGCTGGAGGTCGAGCTCGGCGCCCCGCTGTTCCTGCGCACCACCCGCCAGGTCGAGCTGACCCAGGCCGGACGAGCCCTGCTGCCCGAGGCGCGCAGGGCTTTGACCAGCATCGATTCGGCCAGGGACGCGGTCGCCGCCGTGCAGGGGCTGCTGCGCGGCACGTTGTCCGTCGGCAGCCTGCAGTGCCTGCACGTCGTGCACCTGCCCGCGGTGCTGGCGCGGTTCCACGAGCTCCACCCCGGCGTGGAGATCAGGATGCGCCAGTCCGGCAACGCCGAGCTGGTCGAGGAGGTTCGCGCGGGCCGGCTCGACCTCGCGTTCGTCACCCGTCAGCCGAAGATGGCCGACGACCTGCGAGTGTCCACTTTGGCCTCCGAACCGCTGGTGCTCGCGTGCGCGCTCAGAAGTCCGTTCGCCACAAGGGACTCAGTTCAGCTCGCCGAGTTGTCCGGGTTGTCGTTCGTCGACTTCAACCCCGACTGGGGCACACGCGACGTGGTCGACCGCACGCTCGCCGCGGCCGGGGTCGAGCGGCACGTCGCCGTCGAGGTCAACGACGTGCACTCATTGCTCGACTTCGTGGCGATCGGCCTCGGGGTCGCGCTGGTCCCGCAGTCCTTCGTCGTCAAGACGAACAGCGCGTGCTTCATCGGCCTTCGCGGCGACCTTCCCGTTGCCGAGACCGTCGCCGTCACTCCGAACACCGTCAGCGCCGCCACCAGCGTCCTCCTCGATCTCGTCCTGGAGGCGCGGTCGGGCCGGCTGCACGTCGCCAGTTAGCGCCCAGCCCGCGTGCTGCGTGCGCAATGCCGTGCGCGGCAACAGCTTCAACTCACCGACCTGGAGCGCAGGCGGCACCTCCGAGAGCGCGAGGAACGTACCCACTTCGGCGTCCCGGAAGTCGACCTTCCGCCGGCTGAACCTGGTATCGGAGAACGCCAACCCGCCGAGGAACTTCGCCTCGGCCAGGTCGACGCGTCCGTGGAAGGTCGCCCCGGAGAACAGCACGGGCTTGGTGGACCGCAGCCGGCGGAAGTGGGTGATGCCGTAGAACTGGGCCCGTCGCGCGATGAGCCGGCCGAACCGGCGGCCCTCCAAGCGGAAGTACTCGAGGGTCGCACCGGTCAGGTCGAGGTGGTAGACCGTCTCGTCGGGGTCCTGCCCCCACGGCAGCAGGTCGGTGATCAGCCGCTGTGCGGTGAGCCGCACCTGGCGTTCCTGGTCGGCGTCGGTCGGCACGTCGTCGACGAAGGCCTGGTCCGGATCGGAGGACCGCTCGCCGTGCGCGGGATGCGAGTAGGGGCGTCGCAGGTAGGCGCACAGCACGTCGATGACGGTTTGCTTGTACCGGGGCGTGGAGTTCGCCAGCCACGCCATGGCGTGCATCGCGCCCACCCGCACCTGGTCGGCCTCGTTGCCCAGCATTTCGACCGAGCGCGCGAACCGCTCGTCCGCGACCTTCTCGCTCTCCAGGCTGTGCCGTGCCTCCTCCACCTTGCGGCGGCGATCGTTGAGCCACAGCGCGTACAACGCCACGACCGCGCCACCCGCGACACCGGCGGTTTTCACGATCTCCACTGCGGGTGCGTGCACCAGGTACAGCGCGACTCCGGTACCCGCCGTGACGACCAGAGCTGCCAGCACCGCTGCGAGCCATGCCCACCGCACGTCAGTTCCTCCAGGCTTCGGGAAGATCGGCTTCCACGGCGAACGTACAGCCGTCGGCCTTCACGTCCGCCCACTCCGAGTCGGCGAACTTGGTCTGCCCTCCGAACTTCGTGTCCGTGAACACGGCGATCGCGGCGCACTTGAACCGGCTGAACCACGCCTTGCCGCGGATGTCCGTGTGGTGCATGTGGAACCGGCCGTTCGCGGTGGCCTGGGTGACGTAGAAGTGGCCGTGGATCAGCATGTGGTGGAAGGAGTTCGAGTCCTCGAAGTGAGCGACCCGCATGTACAGGTCGCCGACCTGCCGGTAGGACAGGTCCATGAACTCGAGGTGGGCCTTGGTCAGGTTGAGGTCGTAGATCGGCGGGTTCTTCTCCTCGAGCCGCGGCAGCAGGTCCTCGATCAGCCGCTGAGAGGTGAGCCGGACCTCCAGCTCGATCTCGTCGGCGTCTTCCTGCGTCTTCTTGTACGGCCGGCGCAGGTACGCGCAGAGGATGTCGAGCACGGTCTGCGTGTACTCGGTCCTGGACTTCGCGAGCCCGGCGAGGGCGTGCATGGCGCCCACGCGCACCTGAGCCGTTTCGTGCCCCAGCAGCTCCACGGCGCGCGCGAACCGTTCGTCGGCCACCCTGGACCTGTCGTGCTCGATTCGCTGGCTCTCGAGCTCCTGACGGGCCTCTTCGACCTTGCGCCGCCGGTCGTTGAGCCACAGTGCGTAGAGCGCCACGATCGCGCCGCCCGCGAGCCCACCGGTCTTGATGGCCTCGTGTTTCGGCGCGGCGGGGTCGATGAGCAGCAACACGCCGCCGACCAGCACGAACGCTGCCAGCGAAGCGAGCACGGTGGGCAGCAGCAAACTTTTCCTCACGAGGTCCGCATTCTGCCAAGTGGCGGGTGCATGATGGGCGTGAATGGTCCGGACGCGAACGGGGTGGGCGGGTGGAGCGGCCGAACTGGGCGCCGGGGGACATCGACCTGGAACGGCCGAGCGTCGCGCGCGTTTACGACTACCTGCTGGGCGGCGCGCACAACTTCGCCGCTGATCGGGCGGTCGCCCAGAAGACCCTCGAGGTGATGCCCGACGTGCGCACCGGCGCCCTCCAGCACCGCGCGTTCCTGCGGCGGGCCGTGCGCTACCTGCTGGGCAGGGGCGTCCGGCAGTTCCTCGACCTGGGTTCCGGAATTCCGACCGTGGGCAACGTGCACGAGATCGCCCAGGCCGTCGACCCTGCCGCCAAGGTCGTCTACGTCGACCTGGACTCGGTCGCGGTCGCGCACAGCCGTTCGCTGCTCGACGGCAACGAACGGGTGAGAGTGCTCCAGGCCGACGTGCGCGATCCGGTGACGGTGTTCGCCTCGCCGGAGGTGAACGACCTGCTCGACTTGAACGAGCCGATCGCGGTGCTGATGGTCGCGGTGCTCCATTTCGTGTCGGACGACGAGAACCCGCAGGGCATCCTCGCCGGCTACCGCGACCGTCTCGCTCCCGGTAGCTTCCTCGCGCTGTCCCAAGCCGGCTACGAGGCGGACGAGGAAACGCCCGCGATGCGTGCCGCGCGCAGCGTCTACGAGCGGAGCGTCACGCGGACGACGTTGCGCAACGGTGCCGAGTTCACCAAGTTGTTCGCAGGATTCGACCTGGTGGAACCAGGTGTGGTGCGCCTGCCGCAGTGGCACGCCGAGGGTCCGGACGACGAGGGCATCGCGGACAGGGCTTTCCCGGGCTTCTGCGCTGTAGGCCGAAAGGCGTAGAGATGACTCCGCACGGCGACCGCCCGTATGCTGCGCGTTCGTGGCGTTAGGGCCGAGCAGATGACCGAACGGGTAGACGAGCGTTTGCGCGAGGATCGCTCTCCTTTGGACCCGGCCGTTCTGGCCGGTGCCGAGTCGTTCGCGCGCAGCTGGGCCACGGCCGTGATCGGGTCGAGCTACGTGCCGATGACCCGCGCCGAGGTCGCGCAGCACCTCCAGGACCTCACCGAGATGCTGGTCGAGGCGCTGTTCGCGAGCCCGTTCCGCACCGCACCCGGCTACGAGATCGGCTCGAAGCTGGTCGACGCGCACTTCACCGGCACGGACACGCTGGGCCGCACCGTGCAGCTGCTCGGCGACGACCTGCTGACCGAGCTGGGCTTCCCCGGTGACGAGCGACTGCAGTCCCGTCTCGCGGCTCTGCAGGGCGCGCTGGCGGCCGGGTACGCCCGAGCACTCCGCGAACGCACGCTCGCCGAGCAGGAGGCGATCAGGGCGGCCGTCCTGGACGCCCGTGACCAGGCGGAAGCGATGCTGCGGGCGTCGGAGGCCCGGTTCCGCGCGATGTTCACCGAGGCCGCGATCGGCATCGGCATCGCGGACATCGAGGGCCGGATACTGGACGTCAACCAGGCCCTGCAGGACATGCTCGGGTTCAGCGTCGAGGAGATGCGCCAGTACAACGTGCGCGACCTCATGCACCCCGAGGACGCGGGCAGCGTGTGGCGGCTCTACGACCAGCTCATCGCGGGCGAGTGCGACCACTACCGCGCCGAGAAGCGCTTCCACCGGGCCGACGGTGAGCAGGTGTGGACGCACCTGACGTTGTCGCTGGTCCGCGACGACCACGGCGAGCCGCAGTACCAGGTCGCGATGATCGAGGACGTCACCGATCGTCACCTGCTGCAGAACCGCCTGCGCTACCAGGCGTTGCACGACCCGCTAACCGGCCTGCCGAACCGCGCGCTGTTCCTCGAACGCCTCGGCCGCGTCTTCAACAACCGCGCGAAGCATGTGCGCGCTGGCTTGTGTTACCTCGACCTGGACGGCTTCAAGGTCATCAACGACTCGCTGGGCCACGACATAGGAGATCAGCTCCTGGTCGAGGTCGGCAGGCGGTTGGACCACTCGGTGTCCGGCGAGGGCAAGCTGGTCGCGCGCATGGGCGGCGACGAGTTCGTGATCCTGGTCGAGGGCTCGACCGGCGAGCAGGACATCGTCGACGTGGCGGACCGGGTGCTGACCGAGCTGGAGGCCCCGATCCGCATCGCGGGCCACGAGCTGTCGGTCTCGGCGTCCATCGGCATCGTCGAACGGCAGCTGTCCGGCACGACGTCGGCGGACCTCATGCGCGACGCGGACATCACGCTGTACTGGGCCAAAGCCGACGGCAAGGCGCGCTGGGCGCTCTACGACCCGGAGCGCAACGCCCGCGAGGTCGCCAGGTTCACGCTCTCGGCCACGATGCCGCGTGCGTTGGAACGCGGCGAGTTCTACGTCGAGTACCAGCCGTTGGTGCGCCTGGAGGACTCCACGGTCACCGGCGTCGAGGCGTTGGTGCGCTGGCAGCACCCGGAGTTCGGGCGGCTCGCGCCGGACCGGTTCATCGAGCTGGCCGAGGAGACCGGCCTCATCGTCCCGTTAGGACGATGGGTGCTGCGCAAGGCCTGCGAGGAAGCGCGGCGCTGGCTGGTCGAGTTCGGCGACGCGGCCCCGTTCGTGTCGGTGAACCTCGCTGTGCGCCAGTCCCGCGACCCGGAGCTGGTCCGCGACGTGAAGCGCATCCTCGACGAGTGCGCGCTGCCGCCGCACCACCTGCAGCTGGAGCTCACCGAGTCGGCGATCATGGGCACCGCCGACGAGCCGCTGGAAGCGCTGCGGGCGTTGTGCGACATGGGTGTGCGCATCGCGATCGACGACTTCGGCACGGGCTACTCGAACCTGGCGTATCTGAAGCACCTGCCGGTGCACGAGCTGAAGATCGCCGGCTCGTTCATGGAGGGGCTGCGGGCCGAGCACGAGGAGGACCCGGTCGACTCGCAGATCGTGGCCACTCTGGTGCAGTTGGCCCACGCTCTCTCGTTGGGCGTGACGGCCGAGGGCGTGGAGACGCCTGCTCAGGCCGCGCGCTTGCTCCGTCTCGGCTGTGACACCGGCCAAGGCTGGTTCTTCGCCCGCCCCGGTCCGCCCGAGAACATCGACAGCCTGTTGCGGGGAGATCTGTAGCCGCCGGAGAACATCCGACGGCCTCTCCGCGTGGTGATCTCCTTCTCGGGGAACACCGGGTGGCATGAAGTCACTGGCCCTGGTGGTACTCCTGCTCGTGATGATGACCCCGGTCGTCCGCGCCGCCGCTGACGTCGTTCCACTTCCGGCCGACAAGCAGGGCTTCGGAACCGCGCGGTCCGCGGCCAGCCCGGTCTGGTTCACGCTCGGCCACCAGGGCCTGTCCGAGATCTTCTTCCCGGACCTGAGCACACCCGCGACCCGCGAGACCCGCCTGCTCGTGGACGGAAAGCCCGGCCAGGCCCACACCGAACCCGCCGACGACCGATCGCTGACGTTCCGGCAACGACTGCGCGGCGACGGCTGGCAGGCCGAGATCACCTACGTCACCGACCCGCAGCGCGCCGCCGTGCTCGCGGATGTGGCACTCACCGCACGGCGCCCAGTCCGGATCACTGTCGACCACGTGCCGATGAAGGGTTCCAGCAACGTGATCAGCACGTTGCCCACCGAGCCGGTTCGGCACGCGCGCGGCACCTTCGCGGTCGGGTTCGGCGAAGGTGTTGCCCAGGCCGCGCTGAATCGCGGGTTCGACAAAGCCGCACGGGAGTACGCGCACGGCTGGCACGCGTACCTGGACGGGCTGCGTCGGCCGAAGTCGGCGGACCGGAAGCTCTACGACATGTCCGTGATGGTCTTGGCCGCGAGCGAGGACAAGCGCAACCCCGGCGCGTTGATCGCTTCGCCGAGCTTCCCGTGGGCGTTCGGTTTCGACCGCGAGCTCGCACCGGAACTCGGCCCGTACGCGCTGGTGTGGCCCCGCGACCTCTATCACGTGGCCACGGCCATGATCGCGGCCGGAGACAAGAGCATCGCCTTGCGCGCGTTGAACTTCATGCTCGGCAAGCAACAGCAACCGGACGGCCACCTGCCGCAGAACACCCGCGTCGACGGCACACCTGTGTGGAAGAGCGTTCAGCTCGACGAGACCGCGGCGCCGCTGCTGCTGGCCTGGCACCTGGACCGACGCGACAAGTCCACAATGGACTCGCTGCGCCGAGCCGCGGACTACCTGCTGAGCTACCCGAACGCCCCGTTCAGCGAGCAGGAGCGGTGGGAGAACCAGAGCGGCTACTCGCCCGCCACGATCGCCTCGGCCGTCGCCGGGCTGGTGTGCTTCGCGGACCTGTTGCAGCGCAACGGTGAGAACGCGGACAAGTACTTCAAGGCGGCCGACGACTGGCAGAGCAAGGTCGAGAGCTGGACCGCGACCAGCACCGGCCCGTACGAGCCCAAGCCGTACTACCTGCGGCTCACCAAGGACGGCAACCCGAACGCGGGCACGAAGTACAACCTCGGCGACAACAACCCGACCGACATCGACCAGCGCGCGGTCGTCGACCCGAGCTTCCTGGAACTGGTCCGGCTCGGCGTCAAACGCGCCGACGACCCGGCGATCCGCAACACCGTCGCCGTGGTCGACCAGCAGCTGAAGGAACAGGGCTACTGGCACCGGTTCACGCAGGACGGCTACGGCGAGACGGCGGACGGCAGGCCGTGGAACATCAACTGGCCGACGCCGACGCGCACGTACGGGCGGCTCTGGCCGTTGCTCAGCGGCGAACGCGGCGAGTACGAGCTGCTGCTGAACGACAAGGCGAGCGCTGCCAAGCGGCTGAAGGAGATCGCGGCGACCGCCAACAGCGGCCGGATGCTGCCGGAACAGGTGTGGGGTGGCCGAGGAACCACCTCGGCCACCCCACTCGCCTGGACGCACGCGCAGTACGTGCGGCTGGCCTGGTCGCTCGACGCGGGCCGTCCCGTGGAACGGCCCGACGTCGTGGCGAACCGCTACTAGCGCTTCGAGACGTTGTGGCCGGAGACCTCCACGACCGGCTGGGCACCGCCCAGGTCGGACGCGCGGTACTCGGCCCTGATCGTCTGGGTCTCACCGGGGAACAACGTGATGTAGTTGTCCGTCCAGTCGACCGGCAGCACCTCGGCACCGCCCGTGCCCTTGCGCAGCGACGCCCGCAGGAAGAACGCCACGGAAGTGCCGGTGTTCTTGATGGTCACGTGCGTGGCCTGCCTGCCGTCCGTGCCCGGCGTCGTGGTCGAGGACACCGACACCTGACCGGCCTTCAGCGAGCTCAGCGACTTCAGGTCCGTGTACGCGGACTGCGGCGTGTACCACCAGTCGCCGCCGTTGTAGTTCAGCGTGTCCGCCTTGGTGGACAGCCAGTACACGTTGCGGTCGATCTCCTTGCCGCTGGAGTCCTTGAGCAGCAACCGCACGAAGTACGCCGAGGAGAGGCCCGAGGGCTGCGGCACGTTGCCGACCCGCACGGAACCGTTGGCCTTGGCCGGAACCGAGCGCGTCTCGTTCGCCTTCTGCGTGCCGTCGGAGTTGAAGACGGTCACCTGGAGGCTGAGGCCTTCCTGCGCCTGCAGACCCATGTTCACGACGGCGAGCGACTTGTCGTCGTAGGAGTACTGCGCGTGCAGGGCCTTGTTCGCCGTCTTGGCACCGAAGTACGACCCCGCGGTCGCGAGGTTGTAGTTGTAGAGATGCCAGTACAGCTTGGGCCACGGGTCGTTCTGCATCCAGTAGATGACGCCCTGCGCCTGGTTCGCGCCGGTGTCGGAGAAGTCGCGGCCGAACGCCTCGAACTGCGCGCGGTTCGTCTCGTACTGCTGCAGCTGGGCCTTCTTCACGAAGTCGTCCACGTTGGACGGCTTGCCGTACCGGTTGTCCAGCGCCGTGCCCCAGATGCCGATCTTGCTGAAGTTGCCGGACGGCGACAGGTGGTACTGCGACGCGTTGTAGTCCGTCAGCTTGTTGATCTCGGACTGGCTCATGAACTTCTTGAGCTCGTCCATCTCCGGGATCGCGAGGCCGGGGCCGATCTCCGACGCGAAGCCCGCTGAGCCGCCCTTTTGGTTGTTGTACCAATAAACCGGCGGCTCCCACCAGTACGGGCCGTCCATCTTCATGCCCGAGTCACCGAGCTGCGGAGAGCTGCGGCGAGCGGCCGCCGTCACGATCGGCGTCTGCCAGTCGGCCTTCTTCAACGCGTCCAGGTAGATCTTCTCGACCGCGGCCACCGGGGCCTCGTCCGAGCCGATCAGGAACGTGAACACGCTGGGGTGGTTGCGAATCCGCTTGGCCTCGCCCTCGGCGGACGCGCCAGCGACCTTCTTGTCCTCCGCGGAGAAGCTGCCGGTGCCCTGCCACTTCGAGCAGCACTCCCAGCCGGTCATGATCAGGATGCCCATGCGGTCGGCCATGTCGTAGATCTCGTCGTTCTCGGGCTTGCCCTCGAGACGGATCGTGTTGAGGCCCATGGACTTCGTCAGCAGCAGCTCGTCGGCGATCTTCTGCACGTTGGTGCGCAGGAAGAGGTCGGACGACCAGCCGCCACCGCGGATCAGGATCGGCTTGCCGTTGATCTGGTACTGGATGTTGCCGCTGACCATCTTCGAGGTGACCTCGCGGATGCCGAACGTCGTCTTCTGCTCGTCCGACTTCGCGCTCGCCACGGTCGCGGTCGCCGTCGCGTCGTACAGCGGCTGCGCGCCCATCTGGTACGGCCACCAGACCTGCGGGTTGCCGACGTTCAGCGTGAACGTGACCGTCTTGGTCTCGTTCGCGGCGAGGCTCACGTTCTGGCTGTAGTTCTGGCCCGCGGCACTGCCGGCGACGGTCGTGGTGACCGCGCTGCCGGTGTTGTTGCGCGCGTCGACCTTCACGGTGACCGTGGCGCTGTTCAGGTTCGGCAGCGGCAGGTCGGTCGTGACGTGCAGGCCGCGCAACGAGACGGGACCGCTCGCGGCCAGGTCGACGTCGCGGAAGATGCCCTGGTTGCGGTCGGGCGGGAGCTGGGACCAGTCGATGAAGTGGATCACCAGGTCCTTGGCCGGGTCGGACGGCGAGGCCTTGATGGCCAGCGCGTTGTCGCCCTTCTTCAGCAGGCTGGTGACGTTGAACTCGAAGTTCGGGTAGGCGCCGATCACGGTGTCGGTGCCCGCGACCTTCTTGCCGTTCAGCCAGATCTCACCGCGGGAGATGATGCCGCCGTTGAGCTTGAGGAACGTGTTGACGCCCGGCTGCGGGTCGGCCTGGAAGGTCTTGCGGTACCACCACGGGACCTGGAAGTCCGCGCGGTTGGCCTTCTTCAGGTTGTCCGAGTAGTTGACGTCGCCGTACTTGTTGTTCGCGATCAGTCCGGCCATGACCGTGGACCGCGCGGGCACGGTGAGCCATCCGGAGTCCGAATAGGCCGGCGCGGAGATCACGTCACCGGCCTGGGTGGCGGTCTTGCTGGTCTGCATCCGCCAGTCGGGGACGGTGGAGACGGATCCGGGACTCGCGGCCGCCTTGAGCGCCGCTCCCGTGCCGGGCACGGGGCCCGCGTTGGCTGAGGTACCTGGCACGAACAGGGCCAGACCCACCGCCGCCACGACCAGTGTCGGTAGTGGTCGGTTGCGCAGCATGTCGCTCCTCGACGCATCGGGGCGGCGGCGCTTCGGGGTATCGTAAAGAAGGTTTCCTTTTTGTGAGGTCACCGGCAATGCGCCTTATGGGTGACGCGCGACACATCAATCGCAACACTCCGTGCGCGACGATCGGATACGTTGACCTGCATGCGTCGACTTGTCGTCCCATTCGTGCTGGCAGCGGTCCTGACCGGGTGTTCTTCGACCGAGCAGGGAACGCCCTCCGCGGGCAACCCGACCAGCGGGACACCGACGACCGGAACTTCTGCCGGTACTGCCCCCGTGGACAGGCCCAAGGCCGTCGACATGAAGACCCTCGACCCGTGCAGCCTGATCACGCCCGAGGTGAAGACGGCCCTCGGCATCCGGCTCGTGACCCCGCGGGACCCGGACCCGGACTACGGCGAGGGCAGCAAGACCTGCAGCACCAACTACGAGGACCGCACGTACTCGTCGTCGATCTACACGCTGGTCAACGGCGGTGTGGATCGCCTAAAGCGGACGACCAGCGAGACCGAGCTCACTCCGCTGCAGGTCGCCGGCTATCCGGCCTACCTCAACAAGGTCCCGCAGGCGGGGCTCGGCCCCGGTTGCGACATCTACATCGATGCGAACGACGGGCAGTTGTTGCTGGTCAACGCCGTTGGTGACAGCAAGTCCACGGTGGACGCGACGTGTGAGCAGACGAAGAAGCTCGCGAACGCCGTCGGACCCGTGCTCGCGACCAAGTGAGGATTGAGTAGAACTACGCGCCTTGTACCGGGAACCGGTCACTCGCGTCATGCATCAGAGCTAAAGTCGTTTCAAATGCACACGCGGCCCATCCCTGGGGGCCGTATCTGAGGAGGGTGTGCCGTGTATCTCGCGGATGGTGGTGGCGGCGGCGTGTCCACGCCAACGGAGTTCGGTCAGCGGAAGCTGAAGGTGGACCCGTCTGCCATTCCGGAGGCCAGAAAGGCCTTCGAGCACGCGCTCGACGA
This sequence comes from Pseudonocardiales bacterium, assembly GCA_032230575.1. Taxonomy (GTDB): domain Bacteria; phylum Actinomycetota; class Actinomycetes; order Mycobacteriales; family Pseudonocardiaceae; genus Lentzea. The sequence goes on from JAVXWK010000983.1 coordinate 22,177, forward strand.
GTTCGACGCAAAGATCAAGACCGCAGTGCGCGATCTGCCGACCAAGCCCTGGGCGAAAGACCCGATCAGCAGTGAGACCTCGAAGGCCTTCAACGAGCAGACGTCGGGCAAGGCCCTGGCCGCGCTGAACGTCTACCGCGAGCAGATCGTCGGCGTCATCGACCAGCTCAAGATGATCGAGGAGCAGTACCGCAAGGTCGAGGGCGACAACACGGCCATGTGGGGCAAGCACAACCGGGACCTGGGCTGAGAGGGGGAGCTGACCGATGACTGATCACCGTTATCAGGGGTACGACCACCCCGAGCTTTACAAGATGATCAACTCCGGACCCGGCGTCTCCGCGTCCATCCCGGTGGAGCAGGGCTGGAAGGCGATCAAGGACTCGCTCACCCAGATCGACAGCGACCTGCACGCGGCGCTGACCAAGATGGGCGCGGGCTGGGAGTCCGATGCCGCCGACGCCGCGGGTGCCGCGCTGTCGCCGCTGGCCGAGTGGGCCGGATTCGCCTCCCAGGGCTCGGGCACCATGGAGAGCTCCGCACGCCTGCAGGGCGAGTTCATCGCCGACGCGCGCAAGAAGATGCCCGAGCCCGTCCCGATCACGACCGAGAAGCCCGGCGCCCTCGACATCGGGGTGGGCATGCTGACCGGTCCGGTCGGCATGGCGCACGTCGTGGGCCAGCAGATGGACCACGAGAAGCAGGAAGCCGCCGCGGACAACGCCGCTGCCCAGGCCGTCAAGGTCATGGAGGACTACCAGTCGGACAGCCGCTGGAACTCCTCGACGCTCGGCGAGTTCCCGGAGCCTCCGCAGGTCGTGATCGACACGCCGCCTCCTGCCGGGTCCGGCACCGAGAACACGCGCGTCGGCTACACGTCCACGGGCACGAACGGTCCGTCGGGCAACACGGGCACGACGTCGCCGTCGTGGGCGACGCCGCCCGCGATCCAGCAGCACGTGCAGCCGGCCTGGACGCCTCCGCCGCCCACCGACACCACGCACACGTCGTGGGCGCAGCCTCCGTCGACGCCGACCCCCACTCCTCCGCCGACGAACTTCCCGACGCCGACGCCCGAACCGCGTCCGACGCCGACCCCGACGCCCCCGCCGGTGTTCACCCGGCCGACCACGAGTGGTGGCACCAGTGGTGTCCGCGGTGGCGGCTCCGGTGGCGTTCGCGGTGGTGGCTCCGGCGGCGTTCGCGGTGGTCAGCTCGGGTCCGGCAAGGCGTTCGGCCCGATGTCCGGCTCGCTCGGCTCGACGTCCGGCCAGGGCTCGATGAAGCCCGGTTCCATGCCCGGCATGGGCTCCGGTCCTGAAGGCATGCGCGGTGGGGCCATGGGCTCCGGCGGTGCTGCCGGCAAGGGCGGTGCCGCGGGTGCGGGCGCCGGCGGCGGGCACGGTCAGAAGGGCGAGGGCGAGGACGACCTCGAGCACAAGGCGGCCGACTACCTGGTCGAGACCGACGACGTGTTCGGTGACGACCGCATGGTCGCGCCTCCGGTCATCGGAGGCTTCTCGGAGTGAGCCTGTTCGGCGCACCGGCGGAGAGGGAGCCGATCACTCTCTCCGCCGAGGAGTTCGACGTGCTGTGGGAACGGATGAACGTCGGCCCGATGCCGCTGGTTCTGAAAGTTCCCACACCCGGTAAGACGCGGGACGAGCGCATCCAGCTCGAAAATCGCGTCTACCAGCAGTTGGACTACCGGCGCCTGGGCAACTCACGCGGTCTTTCGTCCGAACTGGACGGACTGCTGCGCATGTTCGTGAAGCCCGAGCGGGAGGCGGACGGCCGCCTCTGGCTCGGCCACAGCCTGCGTGTCCTCGCCGTCGCGAACGGCGACTGGGGCGCGGTCGCGACGTTGCGGGACGACCAGCTGACGTTCCAGCCGTGGGCGGGCTCCGGGCTCGCCTCGGCGGTGCTGTCCGTGCTGCCTTCACACCCGGCCGGAACCGGTCTTTCGGTGACGCTGCCGAGCGCCGACATCGAGAAGGCGATCTCCCAGACCGACGGCTCGCCGAAGTCGATGGAGGCCGCGTTCCGGGGTGTCGGCCTGCGCGAGGCCGACGCGAAGGCGCTGGTGCAGATGTTCACCGGCATCGTGCACACCGGGAACTTCGGGGCAGCGGCACGGGACAAGTACGGGAAGCGGTGCAGGCCCGAGCGCGTGATCGCGTTCTTCGACACCGAAGAGGGCCGCTACCTGCAGCAACGCCGTTCGTCGAACGGTCAGCCGCCGTGGAGCACGTTCACGCCGACCGACGCGCGGCGGATGATGCACCAGGTGGACGAGCTGATCTCCGAAGCGGTTCGTTCCGCGGGCGGCTCGAGTCTGGTTTGATCTGACCACCGCCGCCGTGGCCAAGACCCCTTGGAGACGGCGAAATGAACATCGACAGACGGCGATTCCTGCTGGCTACAGGGGTCGCGCTGGTCGGTACGTCAGCGATGACGGGGACGGGGACGGCGTTCGCCGAGCCCTCGGAGTCCTCCGCTTCGCTGTGGCAGGAGTTCGTGGCGAACCCCTACAACCACCCGCAGATCCCGAACATCGCCTACGCCGGCTACCGGACGGGTGAGCGGCCTGCGCGTCGCCCCGTGCTGGCGAACGTGCTCTTCTTCGGGGCTCGCCGGGACGGTTCGGCTGATGCCGCGCCCGCGATCAACAAGGCCATCGAGTTCGTCGGCCGGTTCGGCGGCGGCACCGTCTACGTGCCGCCGGGCCGCTACCGCATCGACGACATCATCCGCGTCGGCTACGACAACGTGGTGCTGCGCGGCGCGGGCAGCTCGAAGACGACCTTCTACGCGACCCGGTCGCTGGAGGAGATCGTCGGCATCAACCGCAGCCGCTACGGCTCGGAGAACTCGGCGTGGAGCTGGTCGGGCGGACTGGTGTGGGTGTGCCACCGAGACCGCTACCAGCCGTTGGTCGACGCGATCAAGGCTCACAAGTGGCCGTTCGAGGGCTGGACGGGCAACGAGCTGGAGCTCGGTTCGACCCTCACCAACGTCACCGGTGCCGCGGCGCGTGGTTCGTTCGTCGTGACCGTCGAGAATGGACGGTCGTTGCGGGCAGGACAGCGCGTGCTGCTGCGGATGGACGACGACGGCTACTCGTTGCCGAAGGCCATGTGCGGCGATGTCGAGGGCACGAAGACCTACAAGTGGGACGACAAGGACAAGCTCCTGTCGTACTTCCCGTTCTTGTGGCCGGTGCGCGTGGAGTGGGTGCGCGGCAACAGGGTCAAGCTCGCGCAGCCGTTGCCGTTGGAGATCCGCCCGGAGTGGAAGGCGCGCCTGACCACGATGGCGCCGGTGATCACGGGTGCGGGCGTCGAGGGCATCAAGATCGAGATGTTCAAGGTGCCGACGCCGAAGCACCTGCAGGACAAGGGGTACAACGGTCTCGTCTTCCAATGCGCGTGGGACTGCTGGGCCGACGACGTGCATGTGCAGGACGTCGACAACGGGTTCCTCCTGGTGTCCTCCAAGGGAGTCTCGCTGCTGAACACGCGGGTTTCCGGTCGTGGCCACCACCACGCGTACGCGACGCGCGAGCAGTCGCACGACAACCTGACCGACGGCTTCGTGATCGAGGCACCGTCCGAACCGTCCCAGGCGGGTGCGGGCAACCACGGTCTGAACGTCGAAGGCCTGTCGTGCGGCAACGTCTGGACGCGCGGCAAGATGGACTACGACGTGTTCGACACGCACCGCGGCCTGCCGTTCGGCAACGTCCGCACCGAGATCACCATCAACAACGTCGGTGCGCACGGCGGTAGCGCCAACGCGGGCCCGTTGTACGGAGCCAGGTTCGCGCACTGGAACGTGACCGTCACGAACCAGCGGGCCGGCAACGTGCGGATCGACCAGGTCGCACCGTGCAGTGCGACCGTGGGGATCTCCGAGGTCCGCGACTTCGGCCAGATCGACAAACCGGACTTCACCGGTGCGTTGAACTCACGGCTGGAGCTCTACGGCAGCACCGCCGTGACGCCTCGCAACCTCTACGACGCACAACGGAAGCTGCGCCGCTCCTAGCCGCGCATCGCGACAGGCAGCGAGCGCGTCACGTCGGCGAGATCGGTGGGGAGTACGAAGCTCTCCACCGATCTGCTGATCCGCCGCGTCCAGCCGTCCTCGGTGAGTTCCAGGCGATACGACAGCGAGACCCCCGGCAGGTCGCTCGGTGTCGCGTCGGCGAGCAGCAGGTGCTGGCCGTAACTGCGTCCGACCTCGCTGAGCGCTTGCAGGATCTTGAGGAACTCCGGGTCCGCCTCGATCAGGTCGTGCACGCCGTTCACGCAGACGAGCAGCTCCGGCAGCGGCGGTGCGAGGTGTGCCGCGCGGTAGTCCCAGGTGGTTCGGAAGCCGTTGTCCGCCAACGTCCTGGCGCGCCGGTCCAGATCGTCCAGCAGATCCCCGTGCCACACGTGCGGTGCCTCGTCGAGGCCGGTCGAGCCGCCGACGAACATGACTCGCAGGTCGTCCGGTGAGTGGCGCAGCATCTGGCCGAGGACCAGCGCGTTGAGGGCTTCCGCACGTCGTTCGGGTGGTGCGACGACCTCGCCGTGCGGGCCCATCCCGTCCTGGAGGTGGGTGGACTTGAGGTCGACCTCCACCGGCTGCCCGTGCTCGTCCGCACCCACCGGAGCCCGGTACTGCAGGGCGACGGGGCGTGGACGCCACACGTGTTTCGGCATGTCGTGCAGCGTGAGGAAGTCCGGCGCCGGTTCGGCCTGGTGCATGAGAAGTGGCAACGACACCGCGAGCTCTTCGAGGTTCGCGGGCGCGGTGCAGTCGTCGATCAGCAGGTCCGTCGTGTCGTGCGGGCTGTCGAGCAGCAGCTGGATTCCCGACTTGCCGACTTCTTTGGCGACGATCGCGAGGTCCGTGGCGAACGACGGATCCGCGGCCACGATGTTCTCGAACCCGTTGACGCAGACCAGAAGCTGCGGCAGCACCTGGTCGAAGCCGCGGTGGTGGAAGATCGTCCAGGTGTTGCCGACGACCTCGAGCCTGCGCTGGGACTCGGCCAGCAGCATGTCCGCGAGCTGCGCGGGATTCCTCGTCGCGTTGCGGTGATGGGCCTGCACGTGTGGCGCCTGGTCCAGTCCGGCGAAGGCGTCCGTGTCGTGCGCGTCGACGAGGATCGTCTGGAACAGCCTGGGCGAGTGCGTGGTCATGAGTCCCAGCACCAGACTCCGGAACGCCTCCGGTGAGGTGATGCCGAGGTGCGATCCCGTGCGCCACTTGCCGTCGACGAACCGGGTGAGCTCGACGACGACCGGTTCGCCCGCGCTGTCGACCCCGATCGGGATCTTCCACCACCGGCCTTTCCACGCGAGCGTCTTGCTGAACTCGTGGATGCCGTGCAGGGCAAGGAAATCCAGCACCTCGACGTGCAGGCGGACGCCGTCGGGCAGATCGCCGAGCACGCGTGCGGTGATGACCACGTCGACCTCGTGCGCCGTCGTGGTGATCCACCGGACGGCGTCGGCGAGTCCGGGATCGCTTTCCGCGCAAAGCTTCCAGTCGTCGATCAGCAACGTCGCACCGGGCTCGCCGCCGCGTTCGAACCAGGTCAGCATGTTCTGGCGGCGGCGTTCGTCGGCGGGGTCGAAGCTGACCGCGGCCTGCGACTCGCCGCGTCCGATGCGGTAGACGCCTTGTCCGGCAGGGGTTCGCGGCCCGGTGAGGTGCGGCGGGCCGATCAGGGCGAGATGGGTCACGGCACCGCGATCTGCGACTGGGCCCGGCCGGGAAAGGTGAGGGCGAAGCCTGGCTGGTCCGGCACCAGAGCGGCCTGACGCGCGTCGAGCAACGACGTGGCCGGGTCGTCGAGCCGGAACTCGATCGCGAAGCCCAGGTTCTTCGTGATGAACGACGGCACCTCGGCCCACGTGCGGGCGGTCACCACGACGTGACGTGATGGGTCCAGCGGTTCGCCGGGGCCGTCGAGCAGCTGGTAGTTCGGCAGCTCGTCACCGAGAACCGCCGCCAGTGTGCGCATGGCCGTGCTCTTGCCCATGCCCGGTTTGCCCACGATGGCGCCGTAGCGGCCTTCCGTGGTGAAGGCGGGGCTGAAGACGGCACGGCGCTGCTCGATCGGGATGTCCACGATGCCCATGGCACCAGGAGGAAGCATGTCCAGCTTCAGCTCGACCGGGCTCTGGTGCAGCGGCGGCAGGACGAGCGTGTGGGCCGGTGGACCGGAGTCGGCCAGCGCCTGCGGCAGCGTCTCGGCCCACTCCTCGAGGTCGTACGGCGGTGTCGCGAACGGCCACTCCGGGATCCTGGCGCGCAGCTGTTCGGGGAACGCCTCTCCGGAGTACAGCAGGTAGATCCCCATGACGCGGCCGGCGCTGGTCAGGGCGTCCAGCGTGTCCTTGAAGCGGGGATTGCGCTCGATCAGCACCTCGGCGCTGTCCACGCAGACGAGCAGGGCCGGGAGCGGGTCGAGGCGGGGGTTTTCGTCGCGCTTGTCGCGGTAGTCGTTGTAGTTGCGGCACCCGTCGGCCTTGTGCACCAGCTCCTGGCGCCGGTTGAGCTCGCTGTCGAGACCGATCCGGAACCGTTCGAGGATCTCGTCGGAGTCGTCTCCGGTGAGGCTGAAAGCCATGTGCGGCGCGGCGTTCAGGCCGTCGAACACCCCGGTGTTCAACATGTCGAAGCAGCCGATGTTCAGATCTCTCGACGAGTGCGTGGCCATGAGTCCGAGCAGCGCGGCGAGCAGCTTCTGCTCCCGTTGCGCGGCGGTGCCGAGGTAGGTGCCCGAATACCCGTCCGCACCGACGGCGATGTGCAGGTAGACCGGCCAGCCGCGCTCATCGGAACCGACGGCGGCCTTGAGGTCGCGCCGCTGCTGCTTGTTGCTCAGATCAGTCTCGATCTCGTGCAGCGCCAGGAAGTCCGCCGCCTCGCCGAGCAGATGGCGCCGCAGCCGTGCGGGCACGTCCGCCCACTTCCGCGCCGTGACCACGACCTGCACACCCCGCGCGGGCCCGAACGCCGCGATCCACTCGACGACCTGGTCGAGCTCCGGGTCGTGCTGGACGCACAACGCCCAGTCGTCCACCAGCAACACCGCACCGGACGGTGCCCCGCGTTCGAACCAGTCCAGCAGACTCCGGCACCCGACCTGGTCCGACGGGTCGAAGGTCGCCGACACGGGCAACGGGTCCGCCCCGCGCCCGATCCGGTAGACGGCCATGTCCGGCGCGGCCGCGAGAGCCGCCGTCAGCCGCTCCCTCGTCGCCTGCCCGGAACCGACGACGGCGAAGTTCCTGATCACCGTCCAGATATACCAACAGCCCCGGGACCACCGCTGCCGCTTCGCTAATGTGGGCGACGTGCCAGCCAAGCCCGTCGACCCCGCCGAGATGCGCGCCGCCGTGCAGGCCGTGCTCCCGTGGCTGCGAGGCGAGGCCGACCAGCCAGAACGCCCGCTGCTGGCCGCCGCCGTCCGCCTGAGTCTGCGCACGCTCGAACACGTCGCCCCTGGCCGCAGCGTCGAGGTCCGCGTTCCACCGTTCGCCGCCGTGCAGTGCGTCGAGGGCCCGCGTCACACCCGAGGCACGCCGCCGAACGTGATCGAGACCGACCCGCGCACCTGGCTCGAGCTGGCGGTGGGCGCTCTGGCGTGGACCGATGCCCTGGACGGCGCTCGGGTCACCGCCTCAGGCACCCGAGCGGACCTCTCCCACCTCCTGCCGGTCGTGCGCTTCTAGAACCAGGAACCGATCGTGTTGTCGTAAACCGACTTCGCGCCGTCCGAGATGGCGCCGCCGACGTCCTTCACGACCTCGACCCCACCCTCGACCACGGCCTTGCCACCCTCGTAAACGTCCCGCCCGAGCTCACCGACGTTGCCGAGCGTGTCAGCGGCGACGTCCACGACATCGCTGCCCAGCTCACCCACCGTGCCCACCGCGTGGCGTCCGGCGTCGCCCCAGTTGCCCTGCGAGATGTCGCCGACGACCTGGCCACCACCACGCCAGACGTCCTCCCCCATGTCGACGACTTCCTTGCCGGTGTTCACACCCCAGTCGATGACAGGCCCGACACCAGGAATGTTCGAACCAGGCACCTCGACCGGCGTCGGCGAGTCCTGCCACCGCTGTTCGGTGACGTCACCGCCGTGCCCGGTAGCGATCTTCGCCAGGTTGCCCAACGACTCGGAATCCTTGTCGTAGTACGACGAGTGCGCTTCTCCGACCCAGGCCTCGCCGGAGGTGCCGAACTGCTTGGCGCCGAACGACGAGTCGTACGGACCGGTCGACGACCCGTCCTTGGTGAACCAGTCGCCACTCGTGCCCTGGATGACCGGGTCGTGCTCGGTGCCGCCGACGTACACGTGCCCGGCGCCCGGCCCCAGCTGGTTGACGTTGGACGCGCCAACGCCCGGCGAGCCGACGAACGCGATGTCGTCGGCCTTGAGGCCGTTGTCCATCGCGGAGTAGCCGACGACCGTGCTGCCGTAGCTGTGCCCGATCACCGTGACGTGCGCGCCGGGGTTGACCGCGCGGTAGTTCGAGACGTCCTGCGCGAGGAGCTTGCCGCCCTCGATCGCCTGTGCCGGGTCGTTGACCTGCCCGAGCGCGGCGGCGGGCGCGTCGTACCCGAGCCACTGGATCGCGGCCCCGTCCGGCCCCATCGCGTTGCTGAGGTTCGCGGCCTGCGACATGCTGAAGCCGCCTTCGAGGTTCGAAGTCGTTCCAGGCACGCAGACGGCGAGGTTCTTGGCGGTGTCAGGGTTGCCGAACGCCACCGCCATCGTG
>JAVXWK010001032.1:0-6497 GCA_032230575.1 Pseudonocardiales bacterium
CCGGCTGGTACGACCTGACCGTGACCGTCGAGGAGGAGCCCACGTTCCGCCGCCGCCTGTGCGGTCACATCGAGAACGGCCAGGAGTCGATCTCCGGTTAACTTGGTCCTCGTGGAGATCACGGGGGATGAGATCCGGCGTCAGATGGTCGACGCCGACGCGTTGGACCCGTCGGGGTTGAGACTGAACGGTGCGACCATCGTGGGACAGCTCGACCTGTCCGACGTGGTGGCCAAGCGCCCGCTGGTGCTGCGGAACTGCGTGACCGAGGCGCCGGTTCTGCTCAACCGGGCGCAGTTCTCGCACCTGGACCTGTCCGGCCTGGTCGCGCCGTCCATGCAGTGCTCGGGGCTGGCGGTCGACCACGACCTGCGGCTGACCGGTGCGCGGCTGACCGGCGACGGACTCACGTTCGACGGACGGCGCATGCGGATCGGTGGCAGCGTCTACTTCGACGCCGGGTTCCGCACCTCCGGCGCGCTGCGCCTGAACAGCTCCCGGATCAGCGAGGTCCTGATGTGCACAGGTGCGCACATCGGTTCGACGTTGCACCTGGTGGACACCCAGGTCGGCGACGCGATCTTCTTGGCGGACGGGTTCCACGCGGTGGGTGACGGGCAGCACGCGGCGGTGCGGATGCGCGGTGCGCGGGTCGACGGGCAGCTCGTCCTGCGGGGCGGGAGGTTCGGCTCGCTCGACGTCAGACACGTTCGCGTGGGCAAGGACCTGCTGATGCCGTTCGAGGGCATCGAGGGGCCCGTGCAGCTGGAGGGGCTCACCTACGAAGGCCTACCGCGAGACGCCACTGTGGACGAATGGTTGTCTCTGCTGGAAACGCGCACCCCTTACTACTCGGCCCAGCCGTGGATGCAGCTGGCCGCCGCGCACCAAGCCGCCGGCAACGAACGTGATGTCCGCCGGATTCGCGTGGCGGCACAACGTGATCTGCGTCGCCGCGGGCAGCTGTCGAGGTGGGGCCGTCTCTGGCATCTCATCCGAGGTGTGACCGTCGGGCACGGGTACCGTCCCGGCCTCGCCCTGGTGTGGCTCGCCGGGGTGCTCGCGGTGTCGGTGGGTGTGGTGCTGGTGTCGGGCGCGGTCCGGTGCTCTTCGGTCGAGCAGGTCGGTTACGCGTTGAACGTGGCGACGCCGCTGGTCAAGGTGGATGCGGGACGGTGCACGGTCGTCGGTTCGCCTGCCGGGCAGGTGGTGCTGGCCTCGACCTGGGTGCTGCAGATCCTGGCCTGGGCGTTCGCCACCCTGTTCGTGGCGGGCTTCACCGGTTTGGTGAGGCGCAACGCGTGACTGTCGGACCTGTCTGATACACCAGGAGCATGAGCGCGAAGACCGGGGCGAGACGGGGCGAACGGGTCCCCGCGGCCGAGCTGCCGGTCGCCCGCATCGTGGTGGACGTGCCGCTGGCCCACCTGGACCGTCCCTTCGACTACGCCGTTCCGTCCGAACTGGACACAACGGCCGTCCCGGGCTGCCGTGTCCGCGTGCGCTTCGCCGGCCAGCTGGTGGACGGCTACCTCCTGGAACGAGCCGCGACCTCCGACTACGAGAAGAAGCTGGCGTTCATCGAGAAGGTCGTGTCACCGGAACCGGTGCTGTCGCCGGAGATCGCCGCCCTCGCCCGCGCGATCGCCGACAGGTACGCGGGCGGCATGATCGACGTGCTCCGCCTCGCCATCCCGCCTCGCCACGCCCGCGCGGAAGCCGTCGCGTCGGGCGAACCGGCGCCGCTGCCCCGAGTTCCGGCCTGGGTCGGTGTGCGGCCGGAAGCCGCCGACGTTCCCGATGCGGAGCCCGCACCTTCACCGGAGTCGCCGTCATCCGATCCGGTCGAGACGCCCTCGGCGGCGGATCCCGCGCCTGCCGACACGCGCTCCGAGCTGCCTGCGGTGCCCGCCGACGCCTGGGCCCGCTACCCCCGAGGCCCCAAGTACCTGGAAGCCCTTCGCACCGGCCGTCCCGCCCACGCCGTCTGGCAGGCGCTCCCGGCGGAGGACTGGCCCGCGCGCCTGGCCGAGGCCGCGGCTGCCGTGGCGTCCACCGGCAAGGGCGTCGTCATCGTCGTGCCGGACCACCGCGACCTCGCCCGCGTCGCCGAGGCGTGCGACCGGCTCATCGAAGGAGTGGTGGCCCTCTCCTCCGACCTAGGCCCTTCGGAGCGCTACAAGCGCTGGCTGGCTGTCCGCCGTGGCGTGGGGCGGGTCGTGGTGGGCACTCGCGCCACCGCGTTCGCGCCTGTCGCGGATCCTGGGCTGCTGGTCGTGTGGGACGACGGCGACGACCTTCACGTCGAGCAGCGTTCGCCTTATCCCAACGTGCGCGATGTGCTGGTGCAGCGCGCGCACATGTCCGGGGCGGCGCTGCTGATCGCCGGCTTCGCGCGGACCGCCGAGGCCCAGCTGCTGGTCGAGACGGGCTGGGCGCACGAGATCGTGGCCTCCCGCGAGACGTTGCGGGCCGTGGCGCCACGCGTGGTGTCAGTGGGCGACAACGAGTGGCAGGACGTCAAGGACCCTGCTGCCCGCACTGCGCGGTTGCCGTCCATCGCGTTCGACGCGGCCAGGTTCGCGCTGGCCGATTCGCCCGTGCTCATCCAGGTTCCGCGCCGTGGCTACGTGCCCTCGCTGGCGTGCGGGCAGTGTCGCGGGCCTGCTCGGTGCCGTCGGTGTGCGGGGCCGCTGGCGTTGCCCGGCGGCACGGAGGACGGTGCGCCGAAGCCCGCGTACTGCCGGTGGTGTGCGGCCACGGAGGCCGCCTTCCGGTGTCCGACTTGCGGATCGCGCAGGCTGCGCGGGCAGATCATCGGTGCCCGGCGCACGGCGGAGGAGCTCGGCCGGGCGTTCCCAGGGCATCCGGTGCGGACCAGCGGTGCGGACGAGGTTCTCACCAAGGTGCCCGGGAAGCCGGCGCTGGTGGTGGCGACTCCGGGCGCCGAACCTGTCGCCGAGGGCGGGTACGGGGCCGTGCTGTTGCTCGACGGGTGGGCGTTGCTCGGGCGGGCCGACCTGCGGGCGTCGGAGGAGGCGCTGCGCCGGTGGATGACGGCCGCCGGGCTGGTGCGGCCGGGTACCGGGCGGGTGGTGGTGATCGCGGACTCCGCGTTGACGCCGGTGCAGGCGTTGGTGCGGTGGGATCCGGTGTGGCACGCCGCGACCGAGCTGGCGGCCCGGACCGAGCTCGGGTTCCCGCCCGCGGTGCGGATGGCGACCGTCGACGGGACGCCCGATGCGGTGAACGCGCTGCTCGACGAGCTGCACCTGCCGTCCACCGGCGAGGTCCTCGGGCCGGTGCCGATCGGTGACGACGAGACCAAGGAGCGGGCGCTGGTCCGGGTCGCCCGCTCCGAAGGGCGTCAGCTGGCCGCCGTGCTGGCCGAGGCGCAGGCCGTGCGGACCGCGCGCAAGGAACAGGAACTGGTGCGCATCAAACTCGACCCGCTCGAGGTTCTCTAGCGACGGGGCGGGACCAACGCTCCGCCGCGGAGAAGCTCAGCCTTCGTGGTAGGAGCGCAGGTTCGCGATGTGCGAGCGGATGTCCTCGTCGGTGAGCTTCTCGTACTCCAGGTACTCGCTCATGTAGGTCATCAGGTCAACGCGCTCTGGGTGGTCCTCGCTCGCGATCACGTGCGCCGTCGTGCCCGCGATGCCCGCCGGGAACAGCAGGAAGCCGTCGATGCCCGCCATCGTGTCGAACGAGGCGTTCTTGGCCTCCCACAACGTCCAGACGTCCTCCTCGCGGCCGCACTCGGCGAGCAGCAGCGCGGCGATGCCCATCGTCTCGCTCAGGCCCCAGCCCTCGTGGTGGGAAGCGGTCTCGGCGGCCAGCAGGTGGCGCAGCAGGTCGGCGTCGCCTTCGCGGCGGTCGCGCAGGAGCAGGCGAAGCGCGTCCTCGCGGTCGGCCTCGTCGAGCGGTGTGTTCGCGAAATCCGTTCGCAACCGGTCAAGATCGATCACCCCCGCACCTTATGCCTTCCTCAAGGAGGGTTGCATGCGGTGTTAAGGGAGTATGAAGTGTGCGCATGTTGCGAACGGTCGCCGCCCTGACGCTCTCCGCACTACTGGTCGCCCCCGCCGCTCAGGCAGGCGCGGCGGAAACACCTCCACGCGTGCCCGAGCAGGTCGGCTGGGGCGGTGCCGTCTCCAGCGTCGACCCCGACGCGTCCCAGATCGGCATCGACGTCCTCCGCAGAGGAGGCAACGCCGTCGACGCCGCCGTCGCCACCGCTGCCGCACTCGGTGTGACCGACCCGTTCTCCGCGGGCATCGGCGGAGGCGGCTTCTTCGTGCACTACGACGCCCGCACGGGCCGGGTGTCCACTCTGGACGGACGTGAGACCGCGCCGCGTGCCGCGACCGAGCAGCTCTTCGTCGAGAACGGCACGCCACTTCCGTTCGCCGACGCGGTGACCAGCGGTCTGTCGGTCGGCGTTCCCGGTACGCCCAAGACCTGGCAGCAGGCGCTGCGCAAGTGGGGCTCGCTGAACCTGCGCGAGGCCATGGCGCCCGCGGAAGCGTTGGCACGGCGTGGTTTCGTCGTCGACCAGACGTTCAACACGCAGATCGCCAACAACGCCGCGCGGTTCGCCGACTTCACCTCGACCCGCGACCTCTACCTGCCCGGCGGCCAGCCGCCCGCGGTCGGCAGCACGTTCCGCAACCCGCAGCTCGCCGACACCTACCGCGAGCTCGCCCGCACCGAGCTCGCCTCCCTCTACGGCGGCCAGGTAGGCCGTGACCTGGTCAAGGCCGTCCAGCAGCCGCCGGTGGCGCTCGGCTCGACCCGCAACGTCCGCAAGGGCGCCATGGAGATCTCCGACCTGGCCCGCTACCAGGTCGAACGCCGCGAGCCCACGCACACGCGCTATCGCGGCCTCGACGTCTACGGCATGCCGGCCCCGTCGTCCGGTGGCACGACCGTCGGCGAGGCCCTGAACATCCTGGAGTCGACCGACCTGGCGAACGTCTCCGACGTCCAGTACCTGCACCGCTTCCTCGAGGCGAGCCGGCTCTCGTTCGCCGACCGCCTGCGCTGGGTGGGCGACCCGGCCTTCAGCCGTGTCCCGACCGACGGCCTGCTCTCGCAGAAGTTCGCCGACACCCGCGCCTGCCTGATCAAGTCCGACAGCGTGCTGGCCGCGCCGCAACCGGCAGCCGACCCGAACAACCCCAAGGCGTGCGAGGCCACCGCCGGTCCGTCACTCCTGCGTGAAGACGCTGAACGCACCACCCACCTCACGGTCGCCGACCGCTGGGGCAACGTCGTCGCCTACACGCTGACCATCGAGTCGGAGGGCGGCAGCGGCATCGTCGTTCCCGGCCGCGGCTTCCTGCTCAACAACGAGCTCACCGACTTCGAGTTCGTCGCGCCCACGCCGGGCGTTCCGCACCCGAACCTGCCCGGCCCCGGCAAGCGCCCGCGCTCGTCCATGGCCCCGACCATCGTGCTGGACCACGGCAAGGTCAAGCTCGCGGTCGGCTCACCGGGCGGCGCCACGATCATCACCACCGTCCTGCAGATCCTGACCGCGCGCCTGGACCGCGACATGTCCCTGCTCGACGCCGTGGCCGCCCCGCGCGCCTCCCAGCGCAACTCGGCCACGAACACCACCCCCGCCGAGGCGGAGTTCATCGCCGACACGGACACCATCCCTGGCCTGCAGGCCATCGGCCACAAGTTCAGCCAGAACGCCGAGATCGGCGCCGCCACCGGCGTCGAACGCGCGAAGGACGGCCGCTGGCGCGCGGTGGCCGAACCGAAGCGGCGCGGTGGAGGCGCGGCCCGCGTGGTGTGGGTGGGCTGAGCCTGTCGTTGTGGCTCCCTGTCCCCGTTGTGCCCGCCGTCTGCGGTGGCGGCAGCAGCGGGGACAGGGAGCTCGTTCATGGTGAGGCTGGACCGTCTGGTCAACGTGCTGGGTGGCTACGGGGTCCGGTTGTGCTGCTGCCCGGTGCCGCGCTCGGCGGAGTTGCGCGGCCGTGGTGCTTCGTGACGTCACCGACGACCGCGCCGAGGCCGGCGACGTGTTCCTCGCTGTCGGTGCCGCGTCGGTGGCCGACGCTGTGCGAGGGGCGGTGACGGCGGGTGCCGTCGTCGTGCTCGTCCGGGGTGGCGACGAGTTCCTGGCGGATGCCGTGGCCGTGGGGGAGGCCGAGGGCGTCGCGGTGATGCTGGCCGATCCGGCGTTGTCGTGGAGCCAGCCGGCCGGTGTGGTCTTGCGGAGATCGCGTTGCCGTCCGCGGCTTTCACGACGACACCGAGGACCCTCCCGACGACGGCATCGCCGAACCCGGCATGGTGCTCACGGTCCGCTTCGACGACACGGGCGAGACCGAGACGTTCCTGCTCGGCGTGCGCGGCGAGGAGCACGGCACGACCGAGGTCTACTCCGCGGACTCCCCGTTGGGAACCGCGGTGAACGGCGCGCGCCGTGGCGAACAGCGCGCTTATCGCGTGCCCAGCGGTGCCACGGTCCGCGTCACCTTGCT
>JAVXWK010001056.1:0-19997 GCA_032230575.1 Pseudonocardiales bacterium
CGATGAGCTCGAAAAGGCGCAGATGCCGGTGATCGTGAAGAGTCTGCTCTTGCGGTGGAGCCGACGTGACTTCAACGTCTTCACCACTCCCTGAGGAGGAGCGAATTCCTCGAAGCACGCGAAGATACAAGATCAGCGTGCTAGCGCCAGCCCCAGAGCTGCCGCGCTGACGCCGAGCGCCACGCTGACCAGAACGTTCAGCATGGCCAGGCGGTACTTCTCGGTTTCCAGCAGCTTCACCGTCTCGTAGCTGAACGTCGAGTAAGTCGTCAGCCCGCCGCAGAACCCGACCCCGAGCAGCGGCATCCAAGCGGTACCAACGAAAAACCCGATCAGAAAGCACCCCACGACGTTCACCGTCAAGGTGCCCCAAGGGAAGTCGGACTCGTGCCGCGACTGCACGAACCGATCGAGCAGATACCGCGCCGGCGCGCCCAGAGCAGCGCCGAGGAACACCGCGACGAGAGTCATCGTGTCACCCGCAGCCCGAGAAACGCTGCCAGCACAGCACAAACCGGCGTCACCAACAACGCCCACGACCACGACAGCGCGTACGACGAGAAGGTCGTGAACCCGCCCATCAGCCCCACCCCGAAGAAGGCGCGCACCAACGGCCGAGGCACCAGCCCCATCAGCACGCCGATCAGGAACGACCCCAGCACGTTGATGACGAACAGCCCGAGAGCGCCCGGCACCGCCAGCGACAACCCGTAACGCGCAACGCCTCCGAGGCCGCCGCCCAGCGATACCAAGGCCACGAACGGCAGGTGGAGCTCGGTGCGTTGAGCCGGGACGTGGAGATCGACGTCCGGGTCGACTGGCTCAGGTGGGTTCGGCAAGGTGCTCAACCAGGTGGTCGAGGGCCTTCAGCGCGCGCACTACGTCCTCGCGCTCGGAGGGCTCCAGCTTCGACAGGGCGGACCCGATTCTCTTCTCGTGTTCGCGCTGCCAGACGAGCAGCTGTTCGTGTCCACGGGGTGAGACGGATAGTCGTGCTACCCGCCTGTCCTTGGGGTCTCCGCCGCGCACGACCAGGCCTGAGTCGATCAGCTGGGACACCAGGCCGGACACGGTGTTGGGGGCCAGGCGAAGGGCCGAGGCAAGATCGCCGACCTTCATCGGCGGGCGCTCCGCGAGGGTCTGCAGCAGCTCTACCTGCGCCATCGGCAGGGATTCCCAGGGCCAGTCCGCCCGGATGCTCGTCCGCAGCGCCCGGCGCAGGCGAGTGACGACGTCGGTGAGCGTGCGGGCTTCGTCTGACATGCGGAAATCTTACTGAACACGGAGCAATAGCTCTGGGTCAGATATAATCTGGGTACGATGAACTGGTTCGTCACGGAGTCGCCCAGACCGGCGTGGATCGTCCGCCGGTCTTATGCGCCGTGGCTGGTCATCGCGACGGTCTGCTTCGGGGCGTTCATGGGGCAGTTGGACGCCTCGATCGTCACGCTCGCGTTCCCCGCGATGAGCGACCACTTCCGCGCTGATCCCGAGTGGATCTCGCTCAGCTACCTGATCACGCTCGTGGCGCTGCTCGTCCCAATGGGCAGGATCGCGGACCGGCTCGGGCGCAAGATCGTCTACATCTACGGCTTCGCGGTATTCACCGGTGCGTCCGTCGCGTGTGTGTACGCGCCGAGTTTTGACGCGCTCATCGCGGCCCGCGTCGCGCAGGCGGTGGGCGCGGCGATGTTGCAGGCCAACAGCGTCGCGCTGGTCACCACCGCGGTCGCGCCCGAGCAACGGCGCAAGGCGCTCGGCATCCAGGCCGCCGCGCAGGCGACGGGGCTTGCCGCCGGGCCGTTGCTCGGCGGGTATCTGACCGAGCACTACGGCTGGCAGTCGGTGTTCGCGATCAACGTGCCCATCGGGGTCGTCGCCATGATCGCGGGCCACTACCTGCTCCCCCGCACGAAGACCAAGCCGGAGAAGGCGAAGCCGAACTGGCGGGTCCTGCCGGGACTCACAGGTGTCCTGCTCACGTACGCCGCGTTGTTCGCGCCGATGACGTTGCTGCCGTTCACCATGAAACAACCGTTGGCACATATAGGACTCACGACGGCTGCTCTGCCCTTGGGGTTCGCCATCGCCGCGACGACACTCCACAAGCCAGGTATCAAGACCGGCGCGCTGATCACGGCGACAGCGCTGATCATGCCCGTGCCGCAGGTGCTTCAGCTGGCGATCGCGGGCATCGGGCTCGGGATCATCGCGCCCGCCTGCACGAAACGGGTCATGAGCGCGTTGCCCGAGGCGTCGGCGGGTGTCGGGAGCGGGCTGGTCAACGTCGCGCGAGGACTCGGGACGGCGCTGGGTGTCGCGGTCGCCACCGCGCTGATTCACACTTTCCAGTGATAGCAGCGGGTTGTGATAGGCCAAAAGGGCTCCATCCCTGCCGCACTCGTGTGGCGTCTCAGTAGCCTGGGCGCATGTCTGAACGGGTGAGCTGGGTTCCTGAAAGCGTCGACACGGGGAAGCCGAGCGCTGCTCGTCTCTACGACTACCTGCTCGGCGGCGGCCACAACTTCGCGGCGGACCGGGCGCTGGCCGAGAAGTTCCTGCAGGCGCAGCCGAACGCGCGCACGATCGCGCGGCTGAACAGGGCGTTCCTGCGGCGCGCGGTGTTGTTCATGATGGACGACGGGATTCGCCAGTTCCTCGACTTGGGCTCGGGCATCCCGACCGTCGGCAACGTGCACGAGATCGCCCAGAAGGCCGACCCGGAGGCCCACGTCGTGTACGTGGACTTCGAGGAGGTCGCGGTCGCGCACAGCCAGCTCATCCTGGAGCAGGACGAGCGCGCGACGATCATCCAGGAGGACATGACCAAGCCCGCCGCCGTGCTGAAGGCCGCGGGTGAAAGCGGTCTCATCGACTTCTCGCAGCCCGTCGGCGTGCTGACGGCGGGCGTCTTCCACTTCGTCTCACCGGAGGCTGACCCCGAAGCGATCGTGGCTGCGTACCGCGATGCCGTGCCCGCGGGCAGCTGCCTGGCCGTCTCGCAGTTCACCCAGGACCTGCAGCCCGAGGAGATGGCCGGGATCGTCGAGGTGATGAAGAAGAGCCAGAATCCGATGTACCCGCGCACGAAAACCGAGATCGAGAGGCTCTTCGACGGGTTCGAGCTCGTCGAGCCCGGCATCGTGCCGTCGCCGTTGTGGCGGCCGGAGGGCACGAACACCGATGATCCGGACAAGGCGGGCATTTACGCGGCTGTGGGTCGCAAGATCTAGCGCCTGCTGATGTTGGCCAGGGGGCGGTGATTCCGTACTCTCTGTACACAGAATGGAACTTCCGGAGCTCGCCGCCCGCTGGATGAACGCGCTGACGTCGACCGCGTACATCCCGCTGTCCCACGCCGAAATCGAGCAGGCTCTGCTCGATTCGCTGGTGGAACTGCCGGAGTCACCTGAATCGGTAGCCGATCGATTGGTGTCACTCCACGCAACCGGCCCGGACTCCTTGCGTGCCACGATCGAGGTTCTTTCGCCCACCTTCGAACTACCTCTGCTCGCTCGGTTGAGCTCCGCGTACGCACAGGCCATGCGGCTGGACGCGTTCGACCAGCAGGAGCAGATCAAAGTCGCGATCGTGCGGGCCAAACAGCGGGTCGAGCGCACGCTGAAGGTCAGCCAGGCCCGGTTCCGGGAGGTCTTCGACTCCGCCGCGCTCGGCATCGTGATCACCGACCTCGACGGCAGGTGCGTCGAGGCGAACGACGCCCTCGCCGAGATCGTCGGGCTGGAGTCCGGTGCCGACCTCAACGACCGCGAGCTGACCGACTTCTACCACCCCGAGGATCTGGCCGCCCTGGGCGCCTCGTACCGGCAGGTGCGGGAGGGGCACCTCGACAGGTTCCGCGACCAGCGCAAGCTGATCCGCGTCGACGGCGAGCCGGTGTGGGTGTACCTCGCGGTGTCGCTGCTGCGCGACGCGGACGGCAAGCCCACGCACCACGTCACGATGGTCGAGGACATCAGCGAGCTGCACCTGTTGCAGCGCAGCCTGGACCACCAGCTGCTGCACGACTCGCTCACCGGCCTGTCGAACCGCCAGCACTTCGTCACGCAGGTCGAGCGTCGTGTCCCCAACGACCCGATCACGTTGTACCACTTGGGTTTGGACGCGTTCTCGGTCGTCAACAACGGCCTGGGCCACGAGACCGGCGACAAGCTGCTCAAGATCGTCGCGGCCCGGCTCGGCAAGCTGGCCGGCGAGAAGAAGGCGGTGCTGGCGCGGATCGGCGGCGACGAGTTCGCGATGATGACGATCTCCGACAACGTCACCGCGACCGTCGAGGAGATTCAGGAAGTCCTCACCGAACCGACCTTTGTGGACGATCACGGCATCGCGCTGTCGGCCAGCATCGGTGTGGTGGACCGGCCTGCGGCGTTCACGACCACGGCCGAGCTCATGCGGTGCGCCAATGCCGCGCTGCGCCAGGCGAAAGCGCGCGGCAAACGGCAGTGGGCGTTGCACGATCCGCACGACGACGCCCGCCGCCGCGGCAGGTACGCGCTGGCCGCGTCGATGCCGGGTGCGTGGGAGCACGGCGAGCTGGAGATCGTCTACGCACCGGTGCACGACCTGGAGTCGCACGAGGTGCTCGGTGCCGTCGCCCGGCTGCACTGGGACGACCTGAGCCACAACGACATCATGGCGCTCGCCGACTCGACCGGCCTGTCGCTGCCGATCGGCAGGTGGCTGCTGCGAAAGGCGTGCGCGCAGGCGTCGAGATGGGTGCGCGAGTTCGGTGACAGGGCGCCCACGCTGCACATCGCGTTGGGCGCCTTGCAGTCGCGCGACGAGGACCTGGTCGCCGACGTGAAGCGAGCGCTCGACGAAACGGGCCTGCCGCCCGAGCGGCTGCGGATCTCGCTCGACATCTCGTCGGTGCTGGCCGGTGACGACAACGCGGTGGTGCTGCACGACAGCGGCATCGTGACGGCGCTGGACGGGTTCCACGGCGGGTATGACGAACTGGCCGTGCTGACCGAGGTGCAGGTCCGCGCGGTGATCACCCGCGCGCCCGCCCCGAGCCCGGATTCCCCGCTGCACCAGGCGATGCGCGACCTCATCGCGACGGTGCACAGCTTCGGCGTGCGGTTCGGCGTCGACGAGGTGCACACCCTCGAGGACGCCGAGTACTGGCGTTCCGCGGGCGCGGACGGCGTGATCGGCCTGCTGCCCGCGCTCTCCGCCGACGAGGTGACGGAGCTGCTCGCTACAGCTGCTTCACAGCCGCCAGAAGCTTCGTGAGCGAGTCCTTGGCATCACCGAAGAGCAGCGTCGTCTTGGGGTTGTAGAGCAGCTCGTTGTCCACGCCCGCGAAGCCCGGCCGCATCGACCGCTTCATGAACACCACGGACTTCGCGCGGTCGACGTCGAAGATCGGCATGCCGTAGATCGGGCTGGACGGCTCGTCCCGCGCGCCCGGATTCACCACATCGTTCGCGCCGACCACCACGGCGACGTCGACCGACGTGATGCCGGGGTTGACGTCGTCGAGCTCCTTGAGCTGCTCGTACGGCACGTCGGCCTCCGCCAGCAACACGTTCATGTGCCCCGGCATCCGACCGGCGACAGGATGAATTCCGTACGAGACGGACACTCCCCGGCGTTCGAGCTGCGCCACGAGCTCGCGCACGGCGTGCTGGGCCTGTGCGACGGCCAACCCGTATCCGGGCACCACGACGACGTTGTTCGCGTACCCCAACAGGATCGCGACGTCCTCGACCGTGCCGGACTTGACCGTTCGCTGCTCTTCCCCCTGCGCCACCACCGTCGTGGCCTTGAAGGCACCGAACAGGATGTTCGCGAGCGAGCGCCCCATCGCCTGCGCCATCAACCGGGTCAGGATCGTGCCGGACGCGCCGACGAGCGTGCCCGCGACGATCAGCAGCGTGTTCGCCAGCACGTAACCGGAAGCCGCCACCGCGAGACCGGTGAACGCGTTGAGCAACGAGATCGCGATCGGCACGTCCGCACCGCCGACGGGCAGCACGAACAGCACACCGAGCGCGAGCCCGACCGCGGCCAGCAGCCACAGCAGGAAGCCGTTCGGCGTCGCGATCGTCAAGGCGCACAAGGCAACTGACGACACACCGGCCGCGATCGCGAGCTGCTGCCCGGCCGGGAGCAGCACCGGACGAGTCGTCATCAGCTCCTGCAGCTTCAGGAACGTGACCACCGAACCGGAGAAGCTGACCGAGCCGATCAGCACCGTGAGCACGGTCGCGAGCAGATAGAGGAAGCCCGGGTCCCGCACCGCGAAGAACTCGGCGAGGGCCACGAGTGCCGCGGCGGCGCCACCGACTCCGTTGAACAGAGCCACCATCTGCGGGATGGCGGTCATCTTCACCGACCGCGCGGCCGGGATGCCCACCACCACGCCCAGAGCGACGGCGACCAGGATCCACAGTCCGTTGTGGACGGCACCGTGCAGGTACGCGGTGACGACGGCGACGAGCATGCCGAACGCGCCGATGAAGTTGCCGTAGCGCGCGTACTTGGGCGAGCTCAGGCCTTTCAGCGCCAGGATGAAGCACAGCGCCGCGACGAGGTACATCAGCTGGACTGTCATTTCCTGAACATCTCCAGCATCCGGTCCGTCACCACGAAGCCGCCGACCACGTTGACGGTGGCCAGGAAGACCGCCAGCAGCCCCAGAACCAGCTCGAGGGTGCTCTCGGCGGACCCCGTGATCAGGATCGCGCCGACGAGGATGACGCCGTGGATGGCGTTCGCGCCGGACATCAGCGGCGTGTGCAGGATCGTGGACACCTTCGAGACCACCTCGAAGCCCACGAACACGGCCAGCGCGAAGATCGTCAGCAGGTCGATCACGGCAACTCCTTGCGGATCTGGCCGTCGTGGGTGAGGCAGCAGCCGTCGAGCACCTCGTCGTCGAGGTTCGGCCGCACTTCGCCGTCCGCGATCATCAGCTTGAGCAGGTTCAGGACGTTGCGCGAGTAGAGGCGGCTCGCGTGCACCGGCATCGACGACGGGAGGTTCAGCGCGCCGTGCACGAGCACCTCGCCGACCCAGGTCTCCTGTCCCGCAACGGATCCCGCGTAGTTGCCGCCGGACTCCGCGGCCAGGTCGACCAGGACTGATCCCGGTGCCATGGCTTTGAGCATGTCGGTCGTCACGAGCACCGGGGCCTTGCGGCCGGGGATCGCCGCGGTGGTGATCACGACGTCGGACTGCGCGACGTGCTCGCCGATGAGTTCTCGCTGGCGTTCCAGGAACTCCTCGGACTGCACCGACGCGTAGACGCCGGACTGCGCCTCCAGGTCGAGCTCCACGAACTTCGCCCCGAGACTGCGGACTTCCTCGCCCGCGGCCTTGCGGACGTCGTAGGCCTCGACGACCGCGCCCAGCCTGCGCGCGGTCGCGATGGCCTGCAGGCCCGCGACTCCCGCGCCCAGGACGAGCACCTTGGCCGGGGGCACGGTGCCGGCGGCCGTGGTGAACATGGGGAGGAAGCGCGGTAGTCGTTCGGCGGCGACCAGGACCGCCCGGTAGCCGGCGACGAGTGCTTGGGAGGAAAGGGCATCGGCGCTCTGGGCACGTGTCACCCGTGGCAGCAGGTCGAAGCTGAACGACGTGACGCGGCGATCGCGGTAGACCTCGAGCAGCTCGCGCTCCTGAGCGGGCTGCAGGAAGCTGATGGTGACGGCGCCGGGTTTGAGCAACCTGGCCTGGTCGATGGTCAGCGGCTGCACGGACACGACGACATCGGACTCGGCCGTCGGATCCTCGGCCGTCACAGTCGCCCCGGCCGCGCGGTACGCGGCGTCGGGGGCGTGGGCGTGACGGCCTGCGCCTTCCTGTACGTGCACGGTCAGTCCGGCGTCGACCATCGGCGACACCGTTTCCGGTACGCAGGCGACACGGCGCTCGGCGGGCCGCGACTCTGCGGGTGTTCCCACTCTCACCGTACGCACGTTACGCGATCAAAGGTGACCTGGGCCACATCACAGTTGCCAGAGAACCGCACCGGCGAGCGTCAGGCACCCTGCCAGCCCAATCGCCGGAACGACTCGCTTACCGAGCGTCCACGCGCTGGCGTTGGCGATCGCGTAGTAGAGCAGCACGCAGAACGAGCTGAACACGATCGCGCGCGTGACGTCGACGGCGAGTACCAGCGCGATCGCCGCCAGCCCCGCCACGATCTCCGCGGCACGCAGATCGGTCAGCAACCCCGGCAACCGGCGGTCGCGGGCCATGGCCAGCGCGGTTCGGCTGACACCCAGTTGTAGTGACAGCAGTGAGCCGAGCGCGGCCAGGCACGCGGCGACCCGGATCACCGGCGCGAGGGCCGGGGACACGTCGGCCAGCGTCTTGGTGGCCAGCTCGCCGCCGAGAGCGCTCAGGGCGGTGACGGCCACTGCCGCGTAGACGATCAGCGTGATGGCCAACGCGATGATCACGGCTCTGGGGATCGTCTTACGCGGTTCCTTGACCTCTTCTCCGAGGGTGGCGATGCGCGCGTAGCCGGCGAACGCGAAGAAGAGGAGTGCGGCGGCGGGGAGGATGCCCGCGGCCTTGAACTCGGCTGTGGTGGTGGCGGTCTTGGCGGTGACCGTGGTGGCCGCGAGTGCCAGGAGGACGGCGATCACGATGATCCGGGTGACCATCGCGGACTTCTGGACGCCCGTCAGGTTGAGAATCGTCAACACCACGATCGCCGCCACCGCGACTGGTTTGGGCGCACCGACGTAGGTGCCCACCGTCAACGCCATCGCCGCGCACGACGCCGTCTTGCCCAGCACGAACGCCCACCCGGCCAGGTCACCCCAGATCCGGCCGAGGCGTTCGCGCCCGTAGACGTAGGTGCCGCCGGACTGCGGGTACTCGGCCGCCAGCCACGCACTGGAGAGGGCGTTGCAGAACGCGATCACGCCCGCGATCACGAGGCTGACGAGCAAAGCACTTCCCGCGGCTGCCGAGGCGGGCGCGAACACCGCGAACACGCCCGCGCCGATCATCGAGCCGAGGCCGACGAACACGGCGTCGGTCAGGTTCAGGCTCCTGGTGAGCTGCACCCGCCCATCCAACCTCACCGCAGCGGCCGGAAGAACTCCCTGATCTCGTGGACCAGGTCCTCCACGCCCGGCAACGCCTCGGCCGCCAACTGCTCGAAGGCGGAAACCGAGAACGGTCGCCGAAAGGCGGTCGCACGGCCAAAGTTCCCGCCGACGGCGCCGAACGCGCCCGCAGCTCCGATACCGTGCGGCCGTAGACCGGCCGCACGGTGCCGTTGAACGTCCGCACGCTCGAAAACCCTGCGGCGAAAGCGACATCGCTCAACGGCACCGCGGAAGTCTCGATCAGCAGCCGCGCGGTCCGGGCCCGCCGGCTGACGGCTCAGTGCGCCACCGGGCAACCAGAAGGCTTGTCCGCCGGGAAGAAGTTCGGCAACAAGTCTCCGCTTTCGTAGTAGCGGTGGTACACGGGCGTGAGACCTCCTGACACCGGCGGCACGATCCACGACCATTCGGCGGGGCACGACCGGCCCGCGGCTTCTTCCTTCTCGAGGTGCGTCAGGAACCTCTGCGACTCGGTGTGGTGATCGGTGATCGTGACCCCGGCCTCGCCGAACGAGTGCAGGACGGCGCGGTTGAGCTCGATCAAAGCCCTGTCGCGCCACAACGTCGCCTCCGACGACATGTCCAGGCCCATCCGCTTGGCGAGGTACGGCAGCAGGTCGTACCGGTCGTGGTCGGCGAGGTTGCGGGCGCCGATCTCGGTGCCCATGTACCAGCCGTTGAACGGCGCCGACGGGTAGTCGATGCCGCCGATGCGCAGCCGCATGTTGCTGATCGCGGGGACGGCGTGCCACTTCACCCCGAGCCCGGAGAGCCACGGGAGATCCGGGTGCGACAGCGGCACTTCCAGCACGGCGTCGGAGGGAATCTCGACGAGAGCCGGCTCCTGGCCCTTGCAGGACACCATCAGCGGCAGCACGTCGAACGGACCGCGCGACGCCGGTGGCTGCCAGCCGCGCTTCAACGCCAGCTCGGTCAGCGCGAGGTTGCGGGCGTCGCCGAGCACGCCGCCGTCCGAACCGCGGTAGGCGGCGTAGCGGACGATCTGCTCGTTCAGGATCGACGGCGCCGGCATGCCGGGCTCGGCCGGGGCGAAGATCGTGATGACGGGACGGATCTTGCCGCCGTTCGTGGCCACGCGGAGGTGTTCCACGCACTCCGCGGCCACGTCGGCGGGGGTGGAGGTCTCACGCAGGTCGCGCACCTTCAGGCTGCGCCAGTACAGGCGGCCGATGCAGCGGGAGCTGTTGCGCCAGGCCACGCGGGCGCCGAAGGTCAGCTCTGCGGTCGTGTGGCGGTAGGTGCCGGTCGCGGCGATCTCCGCGTGCACCTCGGCCAGGCGCGCCTCGACCGGACCGAGGTCCGGGTGCTCGGCGTGGTGCTGGCGGACGAAGTCCTCCGCCTCGGCGATGTCGAACTCGGGGGTGTTCTCGACCTGCGCCGGGGGAAGCGACGTGAGGGAACGGGGCATCACATCAGTCGGGACGGGGGTCATGGTTGAGGCACCGTAGTTGCGCTTTCGTGTACCCGAAACCGCCTGTCGCGTTACGCCATCTGGATCACTGGACCGCGTCCGACACGTTCAGCAAGTACTTGATACCGCAACCGGGTGACAAAAGACGCGACAAAGGGTGGTTTTCGACTGTTATCTGGCCGAGACCAAACATTGACCGGTGATCTAGTTCACCGCTGGATTCGACCCGTTCGAGTGAACTTGAGAAGAGGCTCGCCTGCGAAGTTCGGCGGTCGCCGTCCGTGCCAGGCGAATCCACCGCGGACCGAACGCGACCGCGAGCACGGCGAGTGAGATCCCGCCACCGCGGAAGAACAGAACATCAAGCCAGGACTTGGAAACCACGACCGAGTGGCCGGACGCGAGCACCTCGATGCCGAGCTCGCGACCGGACGGAACCGAACGCACCGGCATCTCGCTCGCGTGCGCCACACCGTCCACTGTGTACTCACCGGAGCACTTCACCGTGCGGCCGCTCGACCCGCACGACGTCACATCCACGAACGTCATCGTGGCATCGCGGGCACCTGCCACGAGGAGAAACGGGTCATCCCACGCACGGCCACCGAGCCCGGCAGCATGCGGTACATCGAGTTCCGCAACGCCAGCGCGACCGGCGACCGCACCTCGATGCCGAACCTCCCCGCGAGCTTCGACGCCTTCCACAGGGTCTGCGCGCGCGGCCTGCGCAACGCGTCGTAACGCACCAGATCGCCGTCGACCGACGCCAGCGTGACGGCGTCCTCCAGCGCCATGCACGCCCCCTGCCCCATGTACGGGACCATCGCGTGCGCCGCGTCGCCGAGCAACGCCACCCGTCCCGAGATGAACGTCGGCAGCAACGGCAGCTCGTAGATGTCGTGCCGCAGGATCTCCGGAGTCGTCGCCAGCAGCTCCGGAAACGGCTCGTGCCAGTCGGCGAACAGCTCCACCGGGTCCAGATCGGCGCCGGCCGGCGCGACCGTCGAGACGTACCAGCAGAGCCGGCCGTCCCCGAGCGGCAGCAGGCCCGCCTCGCCGCCGGGACCGAGTGTCTGCGAGATCGGGAGATCGAACGGACCCGGCGCCACCCCTCGCCACGCCGTGGCCCCCGCGTACACCGGTCCCGGCGCGTCGGGCAGCAGCTCCCCGCGGAGGCGGCTGTTGATGCCGTCCGCCGCCACCACGAGGTCTGCGTCCAGCTCCTCAACGCTCGTGACTTCGACGTTGTTGAAAAGGATCTCGGACGGCAGCGCGCGCAGCAGCACACCGTGCAGATCCGCCCGGTGCATCGCGATGATCTTCTCCTGGCCCACCGCCGGCAGGTGCGCGAGCCAGCGCCCGTCGGACGACCTGATGCCACCCGACACGCGGGGCGTCCCCAGCCGCCTCGCCTCGTCCGCGACACCCATCCACTCCAGCGCGCGCACCGCGTTCGGCATCACGCCGATCCCGGCGCCGACCTCGCCGAACTCGGAAGCACGCTCCAGCACCTGGACTTCCCAGCCGACGCGCCGCAACGACACCGCCGCCGCCAGCCCGCCGATGCCGCCACCGACCACGATCGCCTTCATCGCACGCCTCCTCTACAGGTGTAGAGGACTCTACACCTGTAGACTACAGCTGTAGAGAGACAGGGAGCACAGTGCGGAAAGACCTGATCACGGACGCGGCGATCGACCTGGTCGCCGAACTCGGCATGCGCGGCCTCACCCACCGGGCCGTCGACCGGAAAGCCGGTCTGCCAGAAGGTTCGACGAGCGCCTACTTCCGCACCCGCAGGGCGTTGATCGAGGGGCTCGTGGAACGGCTCGCCGTTCAGGAGCAGGCGGAGATCTTCCTCGACCCGCACGACCCCGCCGGCGGCCTGGCGAAGACGCTCGACAGCTGGCTGGTCGAGCGGAACCGCACCCTCGCCCGGTACGCGGCGATGCTCGAAGCGACGCACCGCTCCGAGCTGAAGTCGATCCTCGTGCACTCCCCTCGCAGGCGAGCCACCGAAATGGCGCAGGCACTGGGCCACGAGGACCCCGAACGCGCCGGTGCGTACATCAGCGCGTTCCTGGAGGGCCTGCTCTTCTACCGGCTCGTCGGCGGCGGCAGCACGACCGGGCCGAAGCCGGGCACCGAGGAAAGCGTGCGGGACCTGAAGAAGGCGATCGAAAAGGCGTTGCGACCGTAGGTACCGTGGGTCTCATGGGATTCGGGTACGGGGTCTTCTACCTCTGATTCAGCACGTGTGCCACCACACCACGTCCTGATTTCGCGTACCCAGAAGAGGATCCCGCATGCGCACGCATGTCCATTTGACGACCCAAGACCTCACCAAGGGCTATGAGGCCGGGCCTGTCGTCGACGGCATCTCGCTGAAAGTCTCCGCGGGCCACCGCCTCGGCGTCATCGGCGAGAACGGCCGCGGCAAGACCACTCTCCTCCGCCTGCTCTCCGGCGACCTCGTGCCGGACCAGGGAACTGTCACCCGGCACGGTTCGTTGAGCCTGGTGCGACAGGAAATGCCGTTCCACGACGGCGAAACGGTGGGGGACCTGCTGTCCGAAGCACTGCGCGAAAGCCGTCAAGCACTGTCCGAACTGGACAGTGCCGCCGAGCCGTTCGACGTGCAGCGCTACGAGAAAGCACTCGCCCACGCCGAGGCCATCGAGGCGTGGGACGCCGAACGCCGCGCTGACATCGCGCTGAAGGCGCTCGACGCCGATCACCCGAAGTCCAAGCGGCTCAGGGAACTCAGCGTGGGCCAGCGCTACCGCGTCCGGCTCGCGTGCCTGCTCGCCGAACGCGCCGACGTCCTGCTGCTCGACGAACCCACCAACCACCTGGACGAGCACGCGCTGGGCTTCCTGACCGAACGCCTGCGACAACACCACGGCGTCGTGGTGCTCGTGAGCCACGACCGCACGTTGCTGGACGACGTCTGCACGCAGCTGCTCGACCTCGATCCGACCCCGGACGGCGAGGTGCACCTGCACGGCGGCGGGTACCGGGCGTTCAAGGAGTCCAAGCGCGCCGAACGCCGGCGGTGGGAGCAGCGGTTCGCCCAGGAGGAAGCCGAGCACGACGAGCTGGCCGAGAAGGTCGAACGCGCCCAGAGCCGGTTGAGGGACGCGTGGCGCCCGCCGAAAGGCACGTTCAAGCACCAGCGCACCACGCGCGCGGCGAACAAGATGCGCAACGTCGCGAGGAGGCTCGAGGAGCTGGGCGACCAGCGCGTCGACGCTCCCCCGCCGCCGTTGCGCTTCGCCCCGCCGAACCTGACGGCCGACGGCGACCTGCTGCACGCGACGCCGCTGGAAGTACCCGAAAGGCTGAACCTCACCGAGCCGATCTCGTTGTCGGCGGGCGAGAAACTGCTGATCACCGGCCCGAACGGCGCCGGCAAGTCGACGCTGCTGAACGTCCTCGCGGGCCGCATCACGCCTGCGCACGGCACGGTTCATCACGCCGGCAAGGTGGCGCTGCTCGCCCAGGAGTCCAGGTTCGAGAACGAGGACGCCACCCCGGCGCAGCTCTGTTCGCGGGTGGAGGAACTCGGTCTGCTGAGCGGAAAAGACCTCGCCCGCCCGGTCTCCCGCCTGTCCACTGGACAGCGAAGGCGACTGGAGCTGGCGGTCCTGCTCAGCCGCGGCCCGCACGTGCTGCTGCTCGACGAACCGACCAACCACCTGTCGATCGCGCTGGTCGACGAGCTGACGGAGGCGCTGCGGCAGACCAGGGCCGCCGTGGCCGTCGCGACCCACGACCGGCAGATGCGGACAGATTTCGGGTCGTGGCGCAGCGTGACTCTTCACAGATTGGTGAAAGTTCTGTAGCTTCGAAATCAGGTCCTCTACCGAGCACTGGGAGGTGTGCGAGATGACCGAACTGATCTCCGAAGAACTGCCCACCACGCGGCCGAACCCGTTCGACCCGCCGACCGAGGTCACCGAGATCCGCGACAAGGCGCGGATCAGCAGGCTCGAGTTCGCCGACGGCCACCTCGGCTGGCTCGTCACCGGTCACCACCAGGTGCGCGAGATCCTGGGCAGCCCGAAGTTCACCAACGACCCGGGGACTCACCACCTGCCGGACAAGCGCCGCCAGGTCGACGAGAGCGACACGAAGCGCAAGGTCGAACCCGGCATGTTCCTCAGCCAGGACCCGCCGGACCACACCCGGCTGCGCAAGATGCTGCAGGGCCAGTTCACGGTCAGGCGGATGAACCAGCTGTCGGAGTGGATCGGCACGATCGTCGACGACCAGCTCAAGCACCTGCGGACGTTCGACGGCCACGCGGACCTCGTCAAGGAGTTCGCGCTTCCGGTGCCGTCACTGGTGATCTGCGCACTTCTCGGCGTCGACTACGACGAGAAGCACAGGTTCCAGGAGGACACGGCGAAGATGCTGAGCCTGGACACGCCGGTCAAGGAGGCCATGGCCGCCTTCCAACGCATCCAGGCGTTCATGCGCGAGCTGATCGCCCGCAAGAAGGCCGATCCCGGCGGCGACGACATGATCAGCGACCTGCTGGCCACGGGGGAGCCGACGGACGAGGAAGCGTCGAACATGGCGATGCTGCTTCTCCTCGCCGGGCACGAGACCACGGCGAACATGCTGGGCATCGGCACGTTCACGCTCCTTCAGCACCCGGACCAGCTGAAGATCCTGCGCGACGAGCCCGAGGTCATCGACAACGCCGTCGAGGAGCTCATGCGGTACCTGTCGATCATCCACTTCGGACCGCTGCGCACCGCGACCGAGGACGTGGAGATCGACGGGCACCTCATCAAGGCCGGCGACACCGTGCTGATGCACATCCCGGTCGCGAACAGGGACCCGGAGAAGTTCCCCGGCAACCCCGAGGAGCTCGACCTGCGCCGCCCGGCGACGGGGCACGTCGCGTTCGGGCACGGCATCCACCAGTGCCTGGGCCAGCAGCTCGCCCGCATCGAGATGCGGATCGCGTTCGCCAAGCTGTTCCAGGAGTTCCCGGACCTGCGGCTGGACATCGCGCCGGAGGAGGTGCCGCTGCGCACGAACATGGGGATCTACGGGGTCCACTCGTTGCCAGTAGCGTGGTCGGCATGAAGATTTCCGTCGACCAGTCGAAGTGCTGCGGTTCCGGGATGTGCGTCCTGACGGACCCGGACCTCTTCGACCAGAGCGAAGAAGACGGCACGGTCGTACTCCTCGTGGAGCACCCCGACGCCGAGCACGAGGCCACCGCGAAGGAAGCGGCGAGCCTGTGCCCGGCGAGTGCGATCACCGTCAGCTGATCCGCACGAGGTAGCCGTTGGAGAGCAGCCAGGCGACATTCAGTGCCCCGTCGCCTGGCACCAACGTCCTGTCCAGCTTCTGCTGCAGCCCACCACCGGGCTGCTCGAACCACGGCGCGATCGGCCCCTCCCACACCGCGAACGCCTTCTTCACCTGGTAGGCGTGGTAGTTGCAGCGGTACTCCGCATCGAACGTGTAGAGGCTCTGCGGCGGAATCGCGCGCGTCGAGTAGTGCGCGCCCTTGTACGCCAGGAACCCGCCGAACTCGCTGCCGAACCGGTCGAGCTTCGTGCTCGGGTTGATGGTCGTCCTGTACTTGATCGGCTCCCCGTCGGGCTTTTGCCTGAACCCGTCCTGCGGCGGGTAGTTCCAGCTCGTGCCGTTCCAGTACTTGGCGAGGAACGCGTCCTTGCCGAGATGCCCGAACCGCTTGTACCCCGCCACCAGCGGACCCACTGGTTGCTGCCACGGCTTGGGCACCGTCTCAGGACCTAACCGGCTGTCCCCTTGATAAGCGCCCGCGCACGCTTCCTGGACGCTTGCTTGTGCCGTGTTGATTCCGGCATTGGTGCCGAACAGGACGAGAGTCGCGGCCGCGAACGCCGCCAAGAATCGTTTGCCTGCGAACATACTCGCATCTTGGCGCGTGGCAGGCTTTTCCGCACTACTCTCATCCGCGTGAACCTCGCCCCGGGCTGGTACCCCGACAACGCCGACCCCCGCTTCGTCCGGTGGTGGGACGGCGCCCAGTGGACGCCCCACACGCAGCCGCGCCAGCAGCAGACCGACGCCCATCACATGGAGATGCAGATGGGCGGCACGGGCCAGGACCGCGTCGCACAACAGGTCCAGCGCGCCGGCGCCCAGGGAGCGGGCCAGGGTGGCGGCACGCTGTTCACCGAGCCCGTCCTGGTCGTCAACCAAAAAGCCAAGCTCATCGAGATGTCGAACTCCTACGTCATCTACGACCAGCACGCCCGCCACATCGGCACCGTCGAGCAGGTCGGCCAGTCCGGCGCCGCGAAAGCGTTGCGCGCCTTCACCAAGCTCGACACGATGCTCGACGTCCGGCTGGAGATCCGGGACGTGCAGGGGCATCCTCTTCTGCGGTTGGTGCGGCCGGCGACGATGTGGAAGTCCAAGGTGCTCGTCGAGCGCGGCGATGGCATGCCGATCGGCGAGATCGTGCAGGAGAACGTGTTCGGCAAGGTCCGGTTCGCCTACGTGTGCAACGGGATGAAGGTCGGCGGCATCTACGCCGAGAACTGGCGGGCGTGGAACTTCTCGTTGCGCGACCACACCGACACCGAGGTCGCCCGCATCACCAAAACCTGGCAGGGCATGGCAAAGGCGATGTTCAGCACGGCTGACAACTACGTCGTGCAGTTCCACCGCCAGGTACCGGACCCGTTGCTGAGCATGATCGTGGCCTCAGGCGTCACCGTCGACACGGTCCTGAGCCAGAACCAGAGCTAGGCAGGATCACGACATGGCCAGGCGGAGTTCGTCGACCTCCGCCTGAAACCCAGCCGCGGTCAGCGTTTCCTCAGCCAACCGCCACTGCTCCCGAGCCTCGTCGCCCCGCCCAGCCCGCTCCAACGCGTTCCCGAGCACCCGCAACGACCGCCCCAGCTCAGGCGGCGAATCCATCTCCCGAGACTGCTCCAAAGCCAACCCGGCCAACCGCAACGCCTCCTCAGGCGTAACGGCCAGCGCAGATCTCAACCGCCACACCCAGATCCGCCCGTGCCGGTCGTCATGCTCCTCGAAGAACTCCCAAGCCAGCCGCAACTGCTCCTCGGCAAGCGCCACCTGCCCGGACCGGATCAACGTGTCCGCCAGGAACAACCGCATGTGCGCGGCGAAATCCGGATCCCCGAGCTTCTGCGCCGCAGCCAACGACGACCGCAGGAACGCGGCCGACATCTCCAGCTCTCCGGTGAACTGGTGCAACCGCCCCAACTCCAGCGTCGCGGCCAGCTCACTCTGCTCGTCCCCGAGCTCACCGGCGACCCGCCGCGCCCGCTCCAGATACTCCTGAGCCGCCGCCAGCCCACCAGCACGACGCTCGATGGCACCCAGCGAACACAGCACCTCGACCTCACCGTGCGGGTTACCGGAAGCCACGAACCGGGCCATGGCCTCACGATGAGCCGAACGAGCCTCCAGCGACCGCCCGCTCCACTCGTGCATCCACCCGATGCCGTACCAGCTGTAGGCCTCACCCCAGACATCTCCGGCCGCGGCAAAAGCCTCCTGCGCGGCAGCGAAGTCTGCGGACGCCTCGGTGTACTTGTGCATGCGCGCGTAAAGGATCCCTCGCTGCTGCAACAGGATCGGCTTGCGCTCCGGCGGCGCGCAGGACAACCCGAGCTCGTTGATCTGCTCCCAGTCGTCGAACCGGGCCCGCAGGTCGCAGAACGCCGTCGACCGGATCACCAGCTCGGCGGCCAGCGAGCACAGCCCCAGAGCGGCGGCCTGGTTGATCACCGCGTGGATGTTCTGCCACTCCGCGTCGAACCACGAGGCCGCGTCGCCGAGGTCGAACCGTTCCAGCGCGAGCGGTTCCAGCCGGATCGCCTGGTGCGGCAGTTCGACGTCCGCGCGCGTCGTCAGGTCCAGCCACTGTTCGAACAACGCCTTCAGAGCGACCGACGGATCCTCGTCCGCCGCCTCACGTCCGAACGCGCGCAGCAGGTCGTGCAGCCGATACCGCACCTGGCCCAGCGCGTCCCGTCCGGCGTAGTCGACCAGCCGCGCGTCGACGAGTGCCTCGACGTGGTCCTCGGCGTCGTCGAGGTCCAGGCCCAGCAGCGGCGACGCCATCCAGGCGGGGAAGTCGGGCGTGTCGACCAGCGACAGCAACCGGAACGCGGTCCGGTGCGACGAGTCCAGTCCGTCGTAGGACAAGGCCAAAGAGGCCCGAACGTCCAAGTCCCCCAACGACAGCTCGTCAAAGCGGCGACGCTCGTCCGACAAACGACCGGCCAGCTTCGACAGCTGCCAGTGCGGGCGCGCCACCAACCGGGCGGCCGCGACCCGAAGAGCCAGCGGCAGCTGGCCGCAGTAGGTCACGATCGCCTGAGCCGCGACAGGTTCAGCCGCAACCCGCGCCTCGCCCACGGCAGCCTGCAGCAACGCCAGCGCGTCAGAAGACGGCAACACGTCCAACGGCACGACGTGAGCAGCCTCGAGCCCGGCCAGCGCCGCCCGCGACGTCACCAGAGCCGCACCCGAAGTGGTGCCGGGCAATAGCGGCCGAACCTGAGCCTCGTTGATCGCGTTGTCCAGCACCACGAGAATCCGCCGGTCGGACAACAGGTCGCGGTAGAGATCCACCCGATCGTCCACGGAGGACGGAATCGCGCCACCCGAGACACCGAGACCGCGCAGCAACCGGTCCAGAGCCGCGGCGGGTTCGACGGGCTTCTGCTCGCCACCGCGCAGGTTCAGGTAGAGCTGCCCGTCCGGAAACGCATCCCGCACGACGTGCGCGCAGTGCACGGCCAGAGAAGTCTTACCGACACCACCAGGCCCGGTGATCGTCCACGTCCCACCGGCACGCAACCCGGCAGTCAGCCGCACGACCTCGTCAGCGCGCCCGGAGAAGTCCCCCACCGCGGGCGGCAACCAGGAAGGCCCGGCCTGCACCGCCACGGGCGCCGAAGACCCGGCCAGCACCTCCATGTGCAGCGCGCGCAGCTCGGCGTTGGGGTCGATCCCGAGCTCGTCAGCAAGCACGTCACTGGCCCGGCGGAACACGTCCAGAGCCTGCGCCTGCTGCCCGGCCCGGTGCAGAGCGAGCATCAGCTGATACCAGAACCGTTCGCGCAACGGATGCTCGGCGACCAGAGAACGGAGCTCGTCGACGATCTGGTCGTGGCGCCCCAGTTGCAGCTCGGCGTCGTTGCGCCGCTCCAGCACCTCCCAGCGCTGCTCGTTCAGGCGCTGCACGTCGGTCTGTTCCATCCGCAGCGACGACACCTGGTCCAGAGCAGGTCCCCGCCACAACGCCGCGGCCTCGCCGAGCAGACGCGCCTCGGTCTCGAGGTCGGGCGCGCGGCGGGCCTCGGCGCGCAGCCGCTGGAACGTCAGCAGGTCGAGCTGGTCGTCCTCGACGTGGATCGAGTAGCCGGTCGGCCAGGTGCGGACGAGCTGGCGGTCCGCGAGGTCGTCCAGCG
>JAVXWK010001078.1:0-8087 GCA_032230575.1 Pseudonocardiales bacterium
CCGTGGCCTCACGGCCGACCGGATGCACTTCCTCACGGCGCTCCCCCGCATCGACGGCACCAGCACGACCGACGACGTCGCCGACGCAGCCTCCGTGCTGGCCGAGTCCCTCGACCTGCCCACCGCGCCACGCGCACCGCTGGTTCGGCTGCTGCCCACCCAGCTGACCGTGGCCGAGCTCCCCCGGCCCGTCGCGGCGGCGCCCGAGCTGGACTTCACCATGGCGCTGGGCATCGAGGACGGCGCGCTCGGCCCGCAGTGGCACGACTTCGACACCAACCCGCACCTGTTGATCTTCGGTGACACGGAGACGGGCAAGACGAACCTGTTGCGGCACATCGCCGGCGCGGTGGCTCAGCACTACAGCCCGGACGAGGGCCGCGTGATGTTCGTCGACTTCCGGCGCGAACTGCACGACTCGGTCCCGCTCGACCACCAGATCAACTACACGGTCAGCACGGACGGCCTCACCGAGTCGATCCGGGAGGTCGCCGAGCTGCTGCAGACCAGGGTGCCGGGTGCGGACATCCCGCCCGACCGGCTGCGCAAGCGCGACTGGTGGACCGGCGGCCGGTTGTTCATCCTGATCGACGACTTCGAGCTGGCCGAGACCGGCGGGTACGAGGACCCGATGCAGCCCCTGTTGCCGTTGCTGCCTCACGGCGCGGACATCGGGTTGCACCTCATCATCGCGCGCAGCACCGCGAACGCGGGCCGGGGGATGATGAGCCCGTTGATGCGCAAGCTGTGGGAGCTCGGCACCGCGGTGACGATGTTCTCCTGCCCCAAGGACGAGGGCGTCTTCATCGGCAACGTCAGGCCGAAGACGCTGCCCCCAGGGCGGGCGCAGTTCGTCAACCGGCGCCGCACGATCAACCTCGTGCAGACGCCGATCGTGCCGAAGTGACGCCACCGCCGGGGTGGTCACCGGCCACCCCGGCGGCATCCTGTCGCTCGTCGTCCGAACTGGTCTCGGCCACCTCGCAGGTGAGGGTTATCCCCCAGGATGAGCTCGTCCTGGCCGGTGACGGCTCTTCGCGTTCTCCTCGCTGTTTCGATGAGTGAGCTGAAAGACGCAGTGCCGAGGAGCAGAAGGGCACTGCATCGAGTTGGGCTGAGGAACCCAGGTCCTTCCCGTTCAGGTGTGGTTGGGCCCGATGACGAAAGAGGACTACATGAAGAAGCGAGTTGTTTTCGCTGTCGCTACATGTGCTTTCGCGGCGGTCGCGGGTCTCGTGACGACCACTCCCGCCTTCGCGGCGACGGCTCCGGACGGTGCACATGTCGTGGGCAACGGGTGGGCGCCACTCGCCAAGCAATGGCCTAAGGGAACCACTCAGGACTGGTACACGCGGCAACAGGCCATCACCAGGGCGATGAGTGACGCCACCCGCAAATGTTCGTCGGGCAAGGCCTACTCGAAAGGCTCCAACTCCCAGTCCACCTGGTGGGAGAACGGTGGTTACCGGGCGACTGTGGCCGCTATCTGCGGAGATTGGCAGGACTAGCCCGACCAACGCACCTCGATGCCAAGGGCAGCGCGTGACCGCTGCCCTTGGCATCATTTTTTGTCCATGACCACAGGCCGTTCAGCACATAATGCGCACTGGCGAACGGTGGTCTCCTGGCCGTCCGCAGCTTCACCGCTTCCATCGTGAACTTCTTGCCGCCCGCGAAGAACTCCAGGTGCGGCGCGGTGTTGCAACCCAGGTTCGCCCAGGGGTCCCAGGTCACCACCACGAACGCCGGCAGATCCGGCGTCGCGGTCGCGCCGACGTAACGCAGATCGCCACCACGCGCGGGTGCGGTTGACCGCGCTGTCCTGTTGCACCCCCACCGCGTTCGACGTGTCCGCGGCCTTCAGCTCGAAAGGTCTCAGTCGCCCGCCTTGCCTTCAGCGCCGTGCGCTCACGAGCACCCCGCGCCTGCGCCACACGATCGCGGTACGCGGACTCTCACTCCTCGGCCGAGGCCATTTCCACCGAGCGGGCGGGCCGCCAGCGGCGCCGCACCCCGATCGGCACCAGCCGCACCGACAGGACCGCCACCGCCGCGACCATGATCACGCCCAGCACGCTCAGCGCCACCAGCACCGACGAGATTCTGTCCTGCGCCGGTGCGGGGACCGCGTGCGCACCTGGCGGTATTGGGGCCTGCGCGGCTCCCGCCGGGCCTTCCTCGGGCAGGACCGCGGCCACCGCCGCGGCGGGGTTCACAGTGCCCCAGCCGAGACCGGCGTCGGGCACGTTCGACGGCGGCCTGTCCGCCGTGGCCTCCAGCCGGTGCTTCACCTGCGCGGCGGTCAGGCCGGGCCGGTAGGCACGCACGAGAGCGGCCACACCGCTCACGAACGGCGCCGCGTAGCTCGTGCCGCTCGCCTCCCACTGCCCCGGCCCGCCCGGCCCGATGCTGCACACGTCGACACCCGGTGCGGCGAGGTCGAGGTAGCTACCGCTGTCCGAAAAGGACGCTCGTTTGCCCGTCTGGTCGGTCGCGCCCACCGCCATCACCGACTCGAACGAAGCCGGGTAGGGCGTCGGGTTGCCCTCCTCGGCGCTGTTGCCCGCGGACGCGACGACGAGCACGTCGCGTGCGACCGCGTAGGCGATCGCCGCCTCCACGTCACCGTCCTTCAGCGGGGTGCTGGCGGACACGTTGACCACGCGCGCGCCGCGGTCCACCGCGGTCCGGATTCCTCTGGCCAGCATGGCCGCCGTGGTGTCGGTCGCGTCGTCGGCGATGCGGATCGGCAGGATCGCGGCCTCGGGCGCCACACCCGCGAACATCGTCCCGCCGGAGGGAGCCGCACCGATGATGCCGGCCACGAACGTGCCGTGTCCGAAGCAGTCGGTGTCCGCCGGACTGTTCCCGGGACCGCGGACGTCCAGGCCGGGCAGCACCCGTCCCGCCAGCTGCACCGCGCCACCGTCGACACCCGTGTCGACCACGGCCACCGTGACGCCGGCACCGCGGGTGAGCGACCAGATCCGTTGCGGCGCCAGTTGCTGTTGTGCCCACGGCACAGTTCCCGCGCTCGCCACCGGAGGAGGCAGGCAGCTGCGGCCGGTGGGGACCCTGGGCACGTCCGCCCATGCGGGCTGTGGCAACGCGACGCACGCGAGAACCGCGGCGAGCACCGGCAGCACGCGCGTTCGGCGGTTCACCAAGGCGTCCTCCTGTTCGTGCGCAAGACGAGTCCTTTCAGGACGCTCATCGAATCAACCAGAAGAGCGGGGAGGCACTGTTGCGGAGCGGAACGGGGTGATCCTCGGGATATCCCTCACCTGCCCGGCCGCGAACTGACAGTGGCCTGGGAGCGTCCCTGCAACGCTCCCAGGCCACCCGGCCACACTTCCCAACACCCACCACGCCGTGACCGAACACGCGATGGACATGCAGCGGCCTGGGAACGTCCCTGCAACACTCCCAGGCCGCCTGGGTCACGAGCGCCGTTCGGGGGCGGCGCCCGCGAGTCTTCCCTGGAGGCTGGCCGTGGCGAGGTTCAAGCGTGAACGGCAGCCTGTGCGCACGAACAACCTCGTGAGGTAGTTCTCCACGGTCTTCTCGCTCATGCTGAGCACGGTCGCGATCTGGCGGTTGGTCTTGCCGTGCTGGACCAGCGCGATGATCTGCAGCTCGACGTCGGAGAAGTCGTCGCGCGCCGCACGGGCACGTGGCGGAGCGAGACCGACCTTGCGCATCGTCTCCTTGATGCGCAAGTCCATCCAGCCCTCGCCGAGGCGCTTGGCGAGCTGGAGCGCCTCGCCGTACCACGGCGCGGGATCGTCGCAGAGAACAGCGACGGCCATGCAGGCCAGCATCAGGTCGACCGTGTTGCCGCGCTTGCGCAGCAGCTCCACGGCAGCGGTCGCGGCCGCCAGGTCCTGTTCGGACAGAGCGTGCAGGACGAGTTTCGCGGTGCGCAGGTTGGTGCCACCGACACGCTCGTACCTGCGTTCGGCTTCGGCGGCCGCGCGTGCCAGCCCGTCGCCGTTGTCCAGGCGCTTCTCGTAGATGCCGAGCCGCAGCAGGAGCCACGGCAGCCCGACGCCGCCGCTCTCGCCCTCACCGGTGGCCCGGTCGTAGGCGGCCCAGCCTTGCTCCAGTGCCGCCTGCCGCTCTCCCCCGCGGTAGGTGAGGCCGATCTCCACCCACGCCCGCAGCGCGGGGAACGCACCGTCCGTCCTGCTCAGGCCGAGCCACGAGGCGGCACGCTTGAAGTCACCGCACGCGGAGTGCACCTCGGCGGTCAGCAACCGGGCCACCTGGTGCATCGCTGTGGCCGTCCCGCTCAGCTCCAGCCTGCGCGCGCTGGAGACGACGCCCGGCCAGTCGCCGTCGACGTACTGCCGCACCAGCTCGCGGTAGACGCCGAGCGGGCCGGACCGCGGCACCCCGTAGCAGGGACCGAGCACCAGCTTCAGCATGCCCGTCACGTCGTACTGGTCGGCGGCGACCTCGATCATGCCGTGCGGGTCGTGCTCCCAGTCGAGCACCCGGTTGACCCGGAAACCGGAGAACGCAGCCGCCACCTCGGTGGCGCGCACGGCTTCGCACTCGTCGAACCAGCGGTCGGCGAACCCCAGTGGCAGCCGCGCCCTGGCATCACCCGTGAGCGCGTCGCGGACGCCGGCGGGCACCGGTTGTCCGATGTGGACCGACGCCAGTGCCGCGGCGGCGGCAAGCTCGTACGCGCAGGATTCTTCGATGCCGACGGCCACCTCTGCCGCGACGACCTCGGCCAGCTCGGTGTATTGCGCGGTGCGCAGGAGCAGGTGCAGCACGATGCGCAGCAACCGCACGCGGTCCGCGCCGGGCTCGGCGTGCCGCAACGCGGTGCGGAACCATTTGGCGGCCAGCGACTGGTTCGCCCGAGCGACACGCGTCGCCTCGCGTTCCAGCAGCGGGACCAGCGACGGGTCGGCCGGCAGTGCGGCACCAGCGAGCGCGATGTGGTCGGTGACGACCGAGAGTTCGGC
This sequence comes from Pseudonocardiales bacterium, assembly GCA_032230575.1. Taxonomy (GTDB): domain Bacteria; phylum Actinomycetota; class Actinomycetes; order Mycobacteriales; family Pseudonocardiaceae; genus Lentzea. Next base: position 4,980 of record JAVXWK010001078.1, read on the forward strand.
GGTGCCCGCGTGCAGCAGGTGCTCGGCCAGCGCGCGATGGATTTCCCGCAGCCGGTCGGCACCAAGGCCTCCGACCAGCGCGGTCGTCAGCGCTGGGCACGGGACGCTGAGCCGCCCGTTGTGGTCGCATGCCATCGTCCCCGTGGCGACGAGCTGGTCGATGGTGTCACCGCACTGGCTGAGGTCGTGGCCCAGCGCGTCGGCGAAGTCGAGCACGTCATCGATGCCGAACCGGTCTGCCGCCGACACCACCGCGATCAGCTGCACGCCGACGTCGCCGAGCCCTTCGACGTGCCGGACGAGCTCGTGCTCGCGAGGCAGGGCGAGGGCGGACGGATCGGGGTCGCGCAGGCAGAGGTGACCGAGCACTTCCGCGAAACCGTTCTCGCGGCGCAATGCCTCCACGGTGGTGAGCACGGCACCCGGATTGCCGGCGAGCCGGCCGAGCGCTGTCCGCAGGGCGGGCACGACCGTCTCGTCGAGCGGGGCCGGCATGATCCGGCCCAGCAATTCAGCGGTCGCGCTCTCCGTCAGCGGGCCGAGGCTCACCACGTGGTCCGCGAGCGAGTCCAACGAGGCAGCGCCGGCGACGGTGCCGTTTTCCCGGCAGGTGACGACGACGGTGCAGCCGGCGCGATACGCCGCGGCGATCGCGCGGACCGGGTCCACCGCGAGGTCGGCGTCATCGACGAACACGGCGACCGGCCGGTTCGCGCGCAGCTTCTTGAACAGGCGCACGAGCTCCGCGAAGAGCGCGTCCGTGCTGGGCGCCGACGCCGCGCGCGCCTCGTCGCACAGCCTGCTGACCGCGGCGACCGAGCCCGCGAGCTGGGCGTCGTCGAGCTCCTGGAAGCAGTCGCGGATCAGGTCGACAACGGCCTGCGCTCGAAACACGTCCCAGTGCGGCGTGTCCGCGGTGGCCGGAAGGGGAAGGACGGTGACGCCACGTGCGGCCCACACCCGTTCGAGTTCACGCAGAAAGGTGGTCTTGCCGATTCCGCCGCTGCCCCGCACCACCACCAGGGCAGCCACGCCCATCCAGTCCTGAAATGCCGCAACTTCCTCCGTGCGGCCCACGAACACCTTGCGCTCGCCCGGCACCGAGGCCTCCCGCTTGCTCACTCCACGCGATGCATGGACCAAACCTCTGCTCCGTTCAGGTGAACGGATGGATGGAAGGCTAGGGATGACTTGTGAGCACAGCTATACGCGGCAAGCCTTTTCCGCCTATTTCGCAGAAACCATCTGAAATGACCTGATGAAGACTGCTCGACCTCAGTGAAACCACTGGCAAAAGGCTTCCACGTGAGACGTATTGAGACAGATGACGAAGCGCGTAAAGGAAACGAATAGCAATGGGAAGGTGAACAAACGGTGTCGGGCGGCCCGCGCACGACAAAGCCGGCTGTCCGAAGGCAGCCGGCCTTTGCGCAGGCGGGGATCACACCATCGACTCGTCGAAGTCCTCGGCGTTGAGCAGCGTCATGTCGGCGGCCGTCACGACGTCGGCCATCGCGAGCCTGGTCGCCTGGCGGTCGGCCATCACCTCGAACACCTTGCGAGACGTGCGGCCGTTGCCGAACGTGCCATCCTTCGGGATGCGGTCGAAGTAGTCGGCGAGCGTCTCCGCGGCCGAGTCGTCGAGCCGGTAGTCGTGCTTGCGGCAATGCAGCCGCACGATCGTCACCAGCTCGTCCGGCGTGTAGTTCTCGAACTCGATCGTGCGGCTGAACCGCGACTCCAGACCGGGGTTGGCCTGCAGGAAGTCCTCCATCTGGGCGGAGTAGCCCGCCGCGATGACGACCACGTCCTCGCGGTGGTCCTCCATCAGCTTCAGCAGCGTGTCGATGGCCTCGCGCCCGAAGTCGGGACCTGAGCCGCCGTTCTGGCCCGCGCTCAGCGTGTAGGCCTCGTCGATGAACAGCACGCCACCGAGCGCGCTGGTGAACACCTCGGTGGTCTTGATCGCCGTGCCACCGATGATCTGCGCGACCAGGTCCGCTCGCGCGACCTCGACCAGGTGACCCGATCGCAGTACGCCCAGATCCGCGAGGATCGCGCCGTAGAGACGGGCGACCGTGGTCTTGCCGGTTCCCGGCGCCCCCGCGAAGACGAGGTGCCTTGCCATCGGCGGCGCGGACAGACCTGCCTCGAGCCGCCTCTTGGCCATCAGGTTGAGGTTCACCAGCGAGTTGACCTCGCGCTTGACACCGTCCAGACCCACCAGCGAGTTCAGCTCGCTGAGCGGGTCGCTCGGCGGCCGGTGCTCGGCAGTGGCCGCGGGTGCGGCAGGCGCCGCGGGTGCCGGGCCACCGGCCACCGACGCCGAGCCGTGGGCGTCGCGGACCGAGTTCCCGGTGCTGCGCAAGTTCACGACGTGCAGTTCGGTGCTCGGCCGGGTCTGCCGCAGACCGGAACCCCGGTTGTCCCGCGTCAGGCACTCGACGACGCGGATCTGGTCCTCGCTGTTGACAGCGATGCCGTCACCGGTGTTGGTGGTGAACTCCGACTCCTCCAGCACACCGGTGGAACCCACGTCGAACAGGCAACCGCTCGCCTTGCTGTCCCGGACGCGGCAGCGGGCGGCGGTGAGCTCCCCGCCGACGCCGACGTGCACGCCGTCCGCGCCGGACTCCGCGATCTCGCAGTCCGAGAGAGCGAGCGCCGCTTCGCGCACCAGCACCCCGCTGTTGGCGGTACCGCGGACGCTCGCTCCCGTCACCGAGGTGCGGGCCGAGCCGCTCACGGCGATCCCGCTGCCGCCACACCTCTCGATCTCCACGTTCTCGAACCGACCACGGGAGCTGTCGCCCACGTCGATCGCCGCGCCGTCGCAACCCACCACGCGCAGGCGGCGGAAGAACGGGTCGGAGGAACCCTCGACGCTCACGCCCGCCTTCGAACACGACGAGACCGACGCGCGCGTGAACTCCGCGGTGCCGCGTTCGCTGACACCGATGCCGACCCCGCTGACGTCACGGACCTCGCAGTCCTCGACGGTGCCGGCGGCGCGACCGCTGAACAGGCAGCCGTAGTCGCGGGTGCGCTCCACCCGCAGCCGCCGCAGCACCGGCGCGCAGCCTTCCGTGACCAGCACTCCTTCCGCGC
>JAVXWK010001091.1:0-3005 GCA_032230575.1 Pseudonocardiales bacterium
GCGTTGTTGCCGCCGTTGTACTTGACGACGTAGTCGACGGACGAGCCGAGGACGTCGGTCGCCTTGCCCTTGCCCTCGTCGCCCCACTGGGCGCCGAGCAGCACGATCGCGGGCATCTGGGGCACACCTTCTCTGTGGCGACGACGCCACCCCGGGACACGTCGTACCGGGTCTGACGGCAGGCACGAGGCTACTTGAAGCGGCCTGCGGCTCTCTGCGCCCGGAACGATTTCGTCGGGGCAGGTGCAAAACGGGTAGCCGTGGGCATTCTGTGGCCGAGCGCGGCGCGGAACCGAGGCTGGGGACGGTTCCGCGCCGACGCTCACCAGTCAGGCAGGGCCCGCGTCCAGCTCCTTCTGCGCGGTGGCGCTGCTGTCAGCGAGGAACGTCCGGCAGCGCTGCGCCTCGTCGTCCTCCCCGATCTCGCCGGCCGCCTGGCCCAGCGCGTGCAGGGCGCGCAGGAAGCCGCGGTTGGGCTCGTGCTCCCACGGCACCGGTCCGTGCCCCTTCCAGCCGCTGCGGCGGAGGGCGTCCAGGCCGCGGTGGTAGCCGGTGCGGGCGTAGGCGTAACCCTCGATGCTGCGGCCACCGGCCAGCGCCTGCTCAGCGAGGAGTGCCCAGGCCAGCGACGACGTGGGGTGCTGCGCGGCGACCTCGGCCGGGTCGGCACCCGAGGCCAGCTTCTGCCGCGGACCCGGCTCGTCCGGGATCAGCGTCGGGGCCGGCCCACCCAGCAAGTTCTCATGCGACGTCATGCCCGCCATTCGACCACGTTGGGGGGTCGAGTACGTGCGGCAACAGCCCTGTACGGCTGTTGTCGGACCGACTCGGCTGTTGGCGCAGTCGGAGTCAAGCTTCAGTTCGCGGTACGACGGCGCGCCTCCGCTCGAGCGAAGGCCGCCAGGATGCGGGCAGTGAGCTCCGCTGGGCGCTGAAGGTCCTGCCACGTCCACCTGACGACCTCGAAGCCGGCCGCCCTAAGGCGATCCTCGCGCTGCTTTTCCTGCCAGAGCACCCGGGCAGCTGCTTCCACATCGCCGTCAGGCCCAGGGACGTACTTGAGCCTCCCGTCGAACTCACCGAGGGTCCACCGGTCGATCCAAACGAAGTCGGCCAGACCGACAAGCCCGTGCTGGTCGTGGACCGGAAACTGAATGTCTGATGGCGGAAGACCCTGCTCGATGAGCACCGCACGCGAGTAGCTCTCACCCGGATTGTCAGCTCTGCCGTCTGCCCAGCTCACCGCCCGTGATGCACCGCGCGCGCCGGGCCAGGAAGCGCAGAACGCCATGACGTCTTGGAGCGCCGGACGGGAGACGCCGGCGCGAAGACACGAGTCGGCCACCGCAAGACCGCGCGCGAAGTCGACGCGACGGGCGATGTCTACCGCTGTCCGGGCCGGACTGGTTGTCCGCGCATCCCCGACCACCGTGACGTGATCGCCCGGCAACGTTCCCGGATGGTGGTGGATCCCCGCGTGGATGTGCGAAGCGGGTAGCTCTGGTCGCGTGACATGCAGGACTCCTAGCGCTGGCTTCAGCATCGACAAGCCCATCCACACGGCAGCGGTCTCATGACTGAGCGCTGCTGGCGACTCCAGTCGGAGCAACGCCGCCTGAGTGTCGACCCGGTGACGCTCGAGGGGTTCGAGCTGCCGATAACGCGCAGCGAGTGTGTAGACGCCTCGACGAACGGAAACGAGTGCCCGGCCGGAGCGCAGCCTCTGGAGCTCGTCGGTGGTGTAACCGGCCGCTCGCCCCTGGCTGCTCGTGAAGACGCCATGTTGTGCGTCCATGACGGCCACCAACGACGGTGGGGGTGTGAAGGCGGCTCGAGTCGACATCACCACATGGTGGCCAAGCGGACTCGTCGTACGGCCGGCGTCGTCCACACCCGCGGAGTGGCGAGTCCACGACAACAGCCGAGTTAGTGCCTCAACAGCCACCTATGGCTGTTGGCGCACCCACTCGACCACCCAACGTGGTCAATTGGCGGGGGTGGGGAGGGGCGGGGCTACTTGCCGAGGGTGGTGCCGGCGGAGCGGAGGTCTTCGCAGGCGTGAGTCACCCGGGCGGCCATCCCGGCCTCGGCGGCCTTGCCCCAGGCGCGCGGGTCGTACTGCTTCTTGTTGCCCACCTCGCCATCCACCTTCAGCACGCCGTCGTAGTTCGCGAACATGTGGTCGGCGACCGGGCGGGTGAACGCGTACTGCGTGTCGGTGTCGACGTTCATCTTCACGACGCCGTAGTCCAGCGCCTCCCGGATCTCCTCCAGCGTCGACCCCGAGCCACCGTGGAAGACCAGGTCGAACGGCTTCTCCTTGCCCAGCTTCGCCCCGACCTCCTCCTGGATCTCGTTCAGGATGGACGGCCGCAGCTGCACGTTGCCCGGCTTGTAGACCCCGTGCACGTTGCCGAACGTCGCCGCCAGCAGATAGCGGCCCTTCTCGCCGGCGCCCAGAACCTCGACGGTGCGCAGCGCGTCACCCGGCGTCGTGTACAGCTTGTCGTTGATCTCGTTGGTGACCCCGTCCTCTTCGCCGCCGACGACGCCGATCTCGAGCTCCATCACGATCTTCGCCGCCGCACACTTCTCGAGCAGCTCGCGCGCGATCTGCAGGTTCTCCTCGAGCTCGACCGCCGAGCCGTCCCACATGTGCGACTGGAACAGCGGCTCACGTCCCTCGGCCACCCGCTGCGCGGAGATCTCGATGAGCGGCCGCATGTAGCCGTCCAGCTTGTCCTTGGGGCAGTGGTCGGTGTGCAGCGCGATCTGCACGCTGTACTTCTTCGCGACGTGGTGCGCGAACTCGGCCAGCGCCTCCGCCCCGAGCACCATGTCCTTGACCTTGCTGCCGGAGAGGTACTCCGCCCCGCCGGTGGAGACCTGCACGATGCCGTCGCTGCCGGCCTCGGTGAAGCCCTGCAGCGCCGCGTTGAGCGTCTGCGAGGACGTGACGTTGATCGCCGGGTACGCGAACGCGCCGGCCTTGGCGCGGTCCAGCA
>JAVXWK010001108.1:0-3753 GCA_032230575.1 Pseudonocardiales bacterium
CCGCGGAACCGGGCAAGCTCGCGGACGCCGTCGTGGAACCGTTGCGCGCCTTGGGCCGCCCGGTGCAGCGGGTGTCCACTGAGGACTTCCTGCGTCCGGCGTCGGTGCGGCTCGAACACGGCCGCACCGACCCGTACTCCTACCGCCATGACTGGTTCGACCTCAACGGCCTCCAGCGAGAAGTCCTCGACCCGGCACTCGACGGCAAAGTGCTGCCGTCGTTGTGGAACGCCGCCACCGACCGGGCCAGCCGCGCCGAGTACGTCGACGTGCCGGAGAACGGCGTGGTGATCGTCGACGGCACGCTCCTGCTGGACCGCCGGCTGCCGGCCGAACTGACAGTCCACCTCTGGCTCTCCCCCGCCGCGCTGAAGCGGAAAACGGAACAGCAGTGGACGCTGCCCGCGTTCGACGACTACGAGCCGGTCGCGGACCTCTTCGTGCGCTACGACCACCCCGATCGGCCAGGTCTGGTCGAGTCGTGAACCACCCCCGCGCCCGCGGACATCACGTTCTCGGGACTCAGGTGCCGCAGAACAGGTAACCTCGGGGACGTGATGCGGCCGGAGACCAGGAACCGAGCGATGCTGATGCTCGCGGTCTTCCTGCCTGCCCTCTACGCCTTCACGTTGTTCTCCTCACCGACCGAGGTCGTCGCGGCTGTCACCGCGCTCACCCTCGCGTTGATCGTGGTCGTCGCGCTGGTGCCGCTCTCCGTGGCACCGGCGCGTTCGCTCTCGATCCGGGAACGAGCCCAACGATCAGCCCAGCTGCGCCTGCGAAACCCCGACGCCGCTGGTCGCCCCCGTCCTCGAGCACCGGGATGCCGGACGTTCTGACACGTCCGCAAGATTCCCGGCTCGATACGGAGAAACAACCCTTGTTCGCTGACCTGGGCGCTGCCCTGGCGAGTTTCGGCGCACCCGCGCTCGCCATCGTTCTGTTCACCATGACGGTGCGGCTGATGCTGCACCCGCTGGCCCGCGCGGCCGTCAAGGGCGAGAAGGCCAAGGCCAAGCTCGCCCCGGAGATCCAGAAGCTGCAGAAGAAGTACGGCAAGGACATCATGCGGCTCTCGGAGGAGTCGCAGAAGGTCTACAAGGCGAACGGCGTCTCGATGTTCGCGGGCATGCTGCCGATGCTCGCGACGATGCCGTTCTTCATGGTCATGTACCAGGTCGCCACGACCCCCAGTCCTCTCCTGGAGGGGTCGATTTTCGGGATTTCACTCAGTGCTCATTTCATGAGCACTTTCGCCTGGGTGTTCTTCGTGCTGTTCGGCCTGCTGGCTGTGGTCGCGTATCTGACCGTGCGCTGGCAGCAGTCCCGGATGGCAGCCAACCCGTCGCCGACTCCCACCCCGGGGTTCATGACCGGCCTGGTCAAGGTCATGCCGTTCGCGACGATCCTGGTCGCGGCCTACCTGCCGCTGGCCGCCGGGCTGTACCTGCTCACCACGACGACGTGGACGATCGCGGAACGGGCGCTGCTCTACCGCATCCTGAGCTGAAGCTGCGCAATCAGCCGGACGAGCGGGTCGTCCAGATCGAGGTCGATCCGCTTGAGCCGGTACCGCAACGTGTTCGGGTGGACGTGCAGCCGATCAGCAGCGGCCCGCACGTCCCCCAGCGCGTCCAGGTAGGCGAGCAACGACTTGGCGAGCTCCGGGTCGAGTGCGTCGATCCGGGGATCGCGGATCCGGGGATTGTCCTGCAGCAGAGCCAGGATCTCGCTCACCAGCACCTGTGACCGGACGTCGGCCAGCGTCGCCACCTCGGCGTCGAGATCCCGGGCCATCGCGTCGAGCACGCGTTCGGCTTCCTGCCGGGAGATCTGCGCCTCGTCCAATGTGGACACCGCTGACCCGACCGCGGCCTGGACGGACGTGTGCAGGTGCCGCCGGGCAGTGGTGACGATTTCCCGCGTCAGGTTCAGGAGTTGGGCGTTCGGGGCGAGGTCCGGCAGCAACACGTAGGTGCGGCCGCCGGACTCGCTCACCAGCGCGCTGCGCCGGTACGCCGCCGCGTGCACCGAGATCAGCCCGGTCATCTCGGCACGACGAAGCTCGTGTTCGCTGCGGTCTCCCTCGCCGCCGCGCAACGCGAAAACCACGACGGCACAAGGCTTCGACGGGTCGGCGCCGATCTGCCCGGCCACGGTCGCGGCGTCCATCCTGCCGGTCAGCAACGCGGCGAGGAGGTTCTCGCGGAACCGGGACGTCGGCTGGTTGCGCTGCTGGATCAGGTGCGGCGCGGTGACGCGGGCTGCGCCGAGCAACGCCCGTTCGGCCTGCTCGGTCAGCGGCTGATCACCCTCCTGCACCCAGATCGCACCCAGCGGCTGAGAACCGGCGTGGATGCCGACCGCGATGCGGCGCCGGATGCCCAGCTCCGGCCGTTCGTCGATGCGGACGACCTCTTCCGACGACCGCAGCAGGTTGTAGACACCCCACTCGCGCAGCATCTTCAGGTACGGCTCGGGCCCCTGACGACCGAGAATGGACAGCCGACGCAGCTCGTCGACCTCGTCGGACGAGCGCGAGTACGCCAACACCCGGCTAGCCGTGTCCTCGATGCTGACGATCCCGCCGGTCAGCGTCGCAATCGTTTGCGCCAACGCGAACAGGTCACCGAGCACCTCTCCGTCGTCGGTTGTGGTCGTCAGAACACCCTTGGCCAACGACTCCAGGTGCCCCCAGCGAACCTCGGGCCGGACTTCGAGCAACGCCACGCCCGCGTCCACAGCGGCCTGCTCGAGCGCTTGAGAACTTTCCTTGACCGCCACAGCGGCGGCCTTCGCCCGTCCAGCAGCCCTGATCAGCGGCAACGCGGCCCGTCCACGAGCCCCGATGAGCAACGCGAGATCTCCCGCGGCCACGTCCGGCGGGTCGTCCGGATCCATGATCACGACATCGCGCACGTCCACTTCCAGGCCGTTGGGCGCGACCTGCAGTTCGACGAGCGGATCACCGAGCGCGATCAGGATGTGCCGAAGACTCACCACCGCCCTGCTTTCCGGTACGCGGGGACCCCGCGTACTCAATAGCCGCACGCGGGGACCCCGCGTCCTCAAGAACGTTGGCCGATTCTACATCTGACATGGTGAATTTTGGCCGGTTGCACAACTGGGGCAGGGGTGTGCGGACCTACGGTGTGGGCACCCCACATCTCAAAGAGGAGTTGCCGAGTGGACGCTGTCACCCAGGTTCCCGCCCCGGTCAACGAGCCGGTGCTGCAGTACGCCCCCGGTACCCCGGAGCGCGCGGAACTGCAGGCCAAGCTGGCCGAGCTGCAGAAGGAGCCGCTCGAGCTGACGATGACCATCGGTGGCGAGCAGCGCATGGGTGGCGGCGAGCGCTTCGACGTCGTCCAGCCGCACAACCACCGCTCCGTCCTCGGCACGCTCGCCGGCGCGACCCAGCAGGACACCACCGACGCCCTGCGCGCGGCCCGCGAGGCTGCCCCGGCGTGGCGCGCGATGTCGTTCGACGACCGCGCGGCGATCCTCCTTCGCGCGGCCGACCTGCTCGCCGGTCCGTGGCGGCAGACGCTGAACGCCGCGACGATGCTCGGCCAGTCGAAGACCGCGATCCAGGCCGAGATCGACTCCGCGTGCGAGCTGATCGACTTCTGGCGCTTCACCGTGCAGTTCGCCCGCAACCTGCTGGCCGAGCAGCCGGTCTCCTCCCCCGGCGTGTGGAACCGCACGGACCACCGCCCGCTCGAGGGCTTCGTCTACGCGATCACGCCGTTC
>JAVXWK010001131.1:0-6789 GCA_032230575.1 Pseudonocardiales bacterium
GATCAGCGCGGTGGTGCTGGTGATCGGCGCGATCTCGCCGAGGTCGTCCAGCGCCAGCAACGACACCACACCGGTGAACGGCACCTGTGCGAACTCCACGAGCTGCCCCGCGAGGTGCTCACGATCGGCCCATGCGACACCGAGCTCCGTGACGTCCCCGAGCGCGTCGACCAGCGTGCGCACCCACGCGTCCTCCGCCACCTCGACCGGCAGGACCACCAGCCACTTGCCGGGTTTCCCGGCCAGACCGGAGACCGGCTGCCAGTTTTCCCGGTGCAGCCAGGAGTCCACAGTGGACTTCGCCTTGCGCTTGCCACGCCAGGCCGACAACGCGGGCAGGACACCCGCCAGGGTCTCGCTGTCGAGATCAAGCGTCGCAGCCAGAGACGCCACGTCGTCCTGCTCGACCGCGGTCCAGAACGCCGCATCGGCCGGGTCCGCCGCGACAGCACCGGTCGCCGCCTCGGGCCAGAACCGCTCGTGCTGGAACGGATACGTCGGCAGGTCGACCCCGTGTCCACCCTGGTAGAAGCTCGACCACTCGACGTGCACCCCGCTGACGTGCAGCCGCGCGAGCGCCTGCAGGAACGCCTTGTCCTCGCCCCTGTCCTTGCGCTGCGCCGGAATCGCTCCGTCGACGAGCGCCGCGAGCACCCCGTCCGGCCCGATCTCCAGGAACGCGCTCGCACCTTGCTCCAGCAGCCGCGCGACGTTGTCGGTGAACCGCACGGTGTCCCGCACATGGCTGACCCAGTATTCGGGATCCGTGACGTCGCCCGTGGTCACGATCGGGATGCTCGGCTCGTTGAACGTGATTCCCGCAATCGCCTGCCGGAACTCGTCGAGCATCGGCTCCATCAACGGCGAGTGGAACGCGTGGCTGACCGAGAGCTGCTTGCTCTTGCGCCCCGCGAACTGACCGACAACCGCGCGCACCTCGCTTTCGACGCCCGCGACGACCACCGAGTCGGCCGCGTTGATCGCCGCGATCGACACACCGCTGGTGAGATGCGGGGCGACCTCGTCCTCCGTGGCCTGCAACGCGATCATCACGCCACCTGAGGGCAACGCCTGCATGAGCCTCGCGCGTTCGCCGACAAGCTTCGCCGCGTCCTCAAGGCTCAGCACGCCCGCGACGTGCGTGGCGGCGATCTCGCCGATCGAATGCCCGGCGACCAGCCTCGGGACGATCCCGAACGACTCCGCCAGCCGATACAGCGCCACCTCGACCGCGAACAGCCCGGGCTGCGTGTTTCCGGTCTGGTCCAGCGCCTCGGCATCGCCGCCCCACATGACCTCGCGCACGCCTTGGAGGTGCTCCAACACCTCATCCAACGCCACCGCGAACACCGGGAACGCCTCATACAGCCCCCGCCCCATACCCAGCCGCTGTGCCCCTTGCCCGGAGAACAACATGGCGAGCGTCTTCCCTGACGCCTCACCACTGGCCAACACTTCGCCGCCCACCAACACGGCCCGGTGCTCGAACAACGTCCGCCGATGCAGCAGCGAGTACCCAACGTCCCGCGGGTCCGCCTCGACCGCCCGAATCCGCTCGATCTGCGCCGCCAACGCCGCCGCTGACTTCGCCGACACGAGCCAGGGCGTCGATCCCGACGGGGGGCCTTGGGGGGAGACCGAGGTCCCCGAGCCGGGCGCTTCCAAGATCACGTGGGCGTTGGTGCCGGAGAGACCGAAGGACGAGACACCGGCGCGGGCCGGGCGGTCGGTCGCGGGCCACGGGGTGTTCTCGGTCAGCAGCGAGACCGCGCCCGCGGACCAGTCGACGTGGGACGACGGCGTGGTGACGTGGAGGGTTTGCGGCAGCAGGCCGTGCTGGAAGGCCAGCACCATCTTGATCACACCGGCGACGCCCGCGGCGGCCTGCGTGTGGCCGAGGTTCGACTTGATCGCGCCCAGGTAGAGCGGGGCACCGGTGCGGTCGCGGCCGTAGGTGGCGAGCAGGGCCTGGGCCTCGATCGGGTCACCCAGCTTGGTGCCGGTGCCGTGCGCCTCGACCGCGTCGACGTCCGAAGTGGACAGTCCCGCGTTGGCGAGGGCTTGGCGGATCACGCGTTGCTGGGCGGGGCCGTTCGGGGCGGTCAAGCCATTCGAGGCGCCGTCCTGGTTCACGGCTGAACCGCGCACGACGGCCAGAACGGTGTGGCCCTGCCGAAGGGCGTCGGACTGGCGTTCGACGACGAGCACGCCGACGCCCTCGGCCCAGCCGGTGCCCTCGGCGTTGTCGGAGAAGGCGCGGCAGCGAGCGTCTGCCGCGAGGCCGCCCTGGGCGTTGAAACCGGCGAAGTTCATCGGCGTGGACATCACCGTCACGCCGCCGACCAGTGCCATCGTCGATTCGCCCGAGCGCAGTGACTGGGCGGCCAGGTGCAGTGCCACCAGCGAGGAGGAGCAGGCGGTGTCGATCGTGAGCGCGGGACCCTCGAAGCCGAACGTGTAGGAGAGGCGACCGGAGATCACCGCGGCGGCGAGTCCCGTGGAGGCGTGGCCCTCGATGTCGCCGCGCGCCCGCAGTACGACGTTCGTGTAGTCCTGCCCGTTCGTGCCGACGAACACGCCGGTCTTGGAGCCGCGCAGCGTGGCGGCGTTGATGCCCGCGTGTTCGACGGCTTCCCAGGCGACCTCGAGCAGCTGGCGTTGCTGCGGGTCCATCGCGAGTGCTTCGCGCGGCGAGATGCCGAAGAACGCCGGGTCGAATTCTGTTGCTCCGTAGAGGAAACCGCCCTCGACCGTGCCGCCCGCAGCCAGCGCGTCCTGTTCCCAGCCGCGGTCGGCCGGGAAGCTCGCGATCGCGTCGGTGCCGTCGGCCAGCAGCCGCCACAGGTCTTCCGGCGTCGAGACACCGCCGGGGAAGCGACAGGCCATGCCGACGATCACGATCGGGTCGTCCGCGTCCGCGATGCCCTGCGCCGACACCTCGAGATCCGCGCCCTCACCGGTCAGCTCGGCCAGCAGGTGCTCGGCCAGGACGAGCGGCGTCGGGTAGTCGAAGATCAACGTGGCCGGCAGCGTCAAACCTGTGGCCGTTGCCAGGGCGTTGCGGAGTTCGATCGCGGTCAGCGAGTCGAACCCGAGCGCGCGGAACTCCTTCTCCGCGCCTACCGCGTCGGCGTTCCCGTAGCCGATGACCTTCGCGGCCTCGGCACGCACGACGTCGACGACGGTCCGCACGCGCTCGGCGTGGGGCAGCCCGCCGAGCTTGGCGAGCAGGCCGCCGACGACGATCTCGCGCGCGGCCGTGCGTCGGCCCGCCCGCACGAGACCACGCATGATCGCGGGCACGTCGCCCTGGGCCGCACCACCAGAAGCGAGCGGGACGAGCAGCGACTCGTCGGAGGAGATGGCCGCGTCGAAGAGTGCGAGGCCCTGCTCGACGGACAGCATCGGCATGCGACGCAGATCGCCGTCGTCCAAAGTGGACGTCATGCCGGTGTCCCAGGCGCCCCAGGCCAACGACAGCGCGGGCAGGCCGAGTCCGCGGCGATGCGCGGCGAGGGCGTCCAGGAAAGCGTTGGCGGCAGCGTAGTTGCCCTGACCGGCGGCGCCCATCACGCCGGACACCGACGAGTACAGGATGAGCTGCGCGTCGCCGGCGAGCTCGTGGAGGTTCCACGCGGCGTCGACCTTGGGGCGCATCACGGCGGAGAGCCGTTCTGGCGTCAGCGAACCGATCACGCCGTCGTCCAGCACGCCCGCGGTGTGGATGACGGCCGTCAGCCGCACGCCGTCCAGCAGTTCGGCGACGGCGGCGTGATCCGTGACGTCGCAGGACTTCACCTCGACATCAGCGCCCAACGTGGCCAGCTCATCGCGCAGGTCGGTGGCACCGGGGGCATCAAGGCCGCGACGGCTGACCAGCAGCAGTTTGCGTTGCCCACGGGTCACGAGGTGGCGGGCGATGACGGCGCCGAGTCCGCCCGTGCCACCGGTGATCAGGACTGTGCCGGACGAATCCCACTCGCGCGCAACGGTTTCGGTCACGCGGGCGAGCCTGCCCGCGAAGACCTCACCCGCGCGCACGACGACCTGGGTCTCCCCCGCGTCGATCAGGCCGGCGAGACCGGGCAACAGCGCCTCCGACTCGGGGGCGTCGTCGAGGTCGACAAGCAGGAACCTGCCAGGGTTCTCGGTCTGTGCAGACCGCACCAGACCCCAGGCGGCAGCCGCTGCAACGTCGTCACCGGTGGCCACACCGCGCGTGACGAAGACCAGCCGCTCGTCGGATTCTTGAAGCGTGGCAAGCGTCTCCGCTGCCAACGCGTGCGCGGAGGCCGGCGACAGCTCACCCGTCACGTGCACGAGCGTCGCGTTGCCTGGCGTGTAGGTGACAGGCACCCAGTCGAGGCGGAACAGCGAGTCGACGCTCGGCTGCTCCGTCAGCTCGCCGAGCGGCTCGATGGTCACGGCTTCGGCCGTCAGCACGGGCTCACCGGCGACGTCGACCGCGTTCAGCGCGATCCCACCGTCCACAACGGACATTCGGACCCGGACGACCTCCGCACCGTTCGCATGCAGCGACACACCGTGCCAGTGCGCAGGAACGCCTTCGAGACCGAGGAACGTCGCCGCGTGAGTAGCCGCGTCGAGCAGTGCCGGGTGCACACCGAAACCCTTGGCATCAACGGGCAGCGCGATCTCGGCGAACACCTCCTGGCCTCGCCGCCACGCCGCGCGCAGGCCCTGGAACGCTTCTCCGTAGGGCGTTTCGTCGTAGAAGCCGTCGAGGTCGACGACGGTGGCGCCCTTCGGCGGCCATTCCGTGTTCTTGGCCGGGGCGGGAACGCCTTGTCCCAGCCGACCATTCGCGTGCTCGACCCACTCCTGGTCGCCGCGCCGCGCGTGGAACCGGAACGCGCCGTCACTCCCGACCTGGAACTGCACCTGCACAGATCCGCTGTCCGACAGCACAAGCGGCGCGACCTGGGTGAACTGCTCGACGCGCTCGTAGCCCGCGAGGTCGGCGGCCCGGAACGCCAGCTCCAGCACGCCCGCGGTCGGGAACACGACGTGGTCCGCGAGCCAGGAGGTCTTGCTCAGCGTTCCGGTGAGGATCAGCTCGCCGGAGCCGGCGACGGTCATCGCCGCGCCGAGCAACGGGTGGTCCGTCGGGGTCAGGCCGAGTCCGGTGGCGTCACCGCCCGCGCTGACGGACACCGACGGCCAGTAACGGTCGTGCTGGAACGCGTAGGTGGGGACGTCGACACGCTTGCCGTTGGGGTAGAACGGTTTCCAGTCGACCGCGACGCCCGCGACGTGCAGCCGTGCGAGCGCGGTGATGAACGCGGTGCGCTCGTCGCGGCCCTTGCGCTGGCTCGGGATTGCACCGTCGACCAGCGCGGCGAGAACGCCGTCGGGGCCGATCTCCAGGAACGTCTTGTCGCCCAGGGTCTTCACCACGTCGTGGAACCGGACGGACTCGCGGACGTGACGGACCCAGTACTCGGGGTTCGCCACATCGCCGACCATCGGGATCGCGGGGCTGTGGAAGGTGATGCCGCTGATGGCCTCGCGGAAGTCGTTCAGCATCGCGTCCATCAGCGGCGAGTGGAACGCGTGGCTGACGGCCAGCTGCTTGGTCTTGCGGCCCTCGAAGTTCTTGACCAGCGCGAGGGCTTCCTTCTCCACGCCCGCGATGACGAGCGAGTCAGGCCCGTTGATGGCCGCGATGGAGATGCCCGGCGTCAGGTGCGGGGTGACTTCGTCCTCGGTGGCCTGCAACGCGATCATCACGCCGCCGGTGGGCAGCGCCTGCATGAGGCGCGCGCGAGCGGTGACCAGCTTCGCGGCGTCTTCGAGGCTGAACACGCCCGCGATGTGCGCGGCGGCGATCTCACCGATCGAGTGGCCGGTGACATGTGCGGCTGTGACCCCGTACGACTCCAGCAGCCGGTAGAGGGCGACCTCGAACGCGAACAGCGCGGGCTGCGTGTTGCCCGTCTGGTTCAGCGCTTCCTCGTCGCCCCACATGACGTCGCGGAGTCCTGGGTCCAGGTGCTGCAGGGCCTCGTCAAGCGCCTCACGAAAGGCCGGGAACGCCTCGTACAGCTCTTTGCCCATGCCGACGCGCTGAGCACCCTGCCCGGAGAACAGCAGCGCCAACTCTGTCCGCCGCGCTAGCCCTGCCGCGATCTCGGCCCCATCCAGCAGCACCGCGCGGTGCTCGAACAACGCGCGCGTGGTCACCAACGAGAACCCGACGTCCACCGCATCGCCGTCGAGCGCGCGCACCCGCTCGACCTGTGCCGCGAGTGAGGACTCCGACTTCGCCGACACCAGCCACGGAATCGATCCCGACTGGGGGCCCCGGGGGGAGAACGAGGTCCCCACTCCAAGCGTCCCACGGCGGTCTGACGATTCCGGCTCGGCAAGATCGACAACGGCCGAGTTGTCCACAGGCGCTGGGTTGTCCACAGAAATCGGAGTGGGTATTGCGCCTTCGAGAATGATGTGCGCGTTCGTGCCGGAGACGCCGAAAGACGAGACGGCGGCGCGTGGGGCGCGGTCGGAGGAGGGCCACGCGACAGCTGTGGTGGCGAGTTCGACGGAACCCGTGGTCCAGTCGACGTGTGTGGACGGATGCGACACGTGAAGAGTGGCGGGCACTACGCCGTGCTGCATCGCGGCGACCATCTTGATGATGCCCGCGACACCGGCGGCGGCCTGGGTGTGGCCGATGTTCGACTTCACCGAGCCGAGCCGGAGCGGCTCCCGGCGCGGGCCACGCCCGTACGCCGCCATCAGCGCGTCCGCCTCGATCGGGTCACCCAG
>JAVXWK010001135.1:0-7873 GCA_032230575.1 Pseudonocardiales bacterium
GTGGGGTGACTGGGCTCCTGCGGGAGTGGTTGGGGCGGCTGAAGGTCACGTGGCGTGTCTGGGAATGCGCGGGCGTGCGTCTGGGACGCCGGTATGGGAATGCCGCCCGCACAAGCACACCCACGCCTGGTGGTCTCCCCGAAATGCGGCCTGAGGCTCAGATGATTGGCGAGGGGTCTTTCCGAGGCCCTCGGGAGCGTTCCGGAACCAGTGCCGAGAACCGCCCGAGAACGCCTGAAGTCCCAATAGAAATAACGCCGCCACGCCTGCGAACCACCCCGCGACAAGCGAAACCGCCGCCTCCGCGCCCGACTTGGTTGCCAGAGGCGAACTTTCGTCGAGCAGCGGAGACGGCGGTTGAAAACGTCTGCGGCTACCCCTCAGGGGCGAGGTAGTGCCGAGGCCAGGTAGTGCGCCGACACCAGCGTTGGCCAGCGCGAAGGTGAGTCCGAAGTGGACCACGTGCCGAACGGGCGGGTGAAGGCCAGCACCCACACGCTGCCCTTCTTGCACGGGAACTCGGACAGTCGCAGACCGCCCAGTTCGGTCAGCGACTGCACCACGGACGGGATCACGCCGCCCTGCGAGCACACGACCGCCCGGCCTTCGAGAGCGGCCACCTCCAGCAGTCGCACGAGACCGGCGTCCGGGTCGGGCCAGTAGCCCTCCTCGGACAGCCGGGCCTCCTCGACCATCTCGACGGCCAGCTCCGTTGCCACGCCTCGCACGGTGTCCGCACAACGCACCCTGGGCGCCGTGTGGACGCGCGTGGGCGACCACAACGGCAACAGGGACTGCAACGCGGCCGCCTGCTTCCAGCCCGCGTCCGAGAGCGGGCGGAGGTCGTCATCGTCGTCCCACTCGGACCGCTTCCCGGCCTTCGCGTGCCGCACGAGCAACACCAGCAACAGGTCCGCGGGCAGCCGGTCGAACTCCGCCAGCACATCCCGGTCGTGCGCGTACGACACAACCGAAGCGGCCTCGGCCACCGGCAGCCACTTCAGCGAGTCGACCTCGTCGTTGGCCGCGAAGGAACCCGAGACGGCCTCGGCGGCGTAGTAGTCGACGGTCTTCGCATCGCCCCGCACCTTGTACGAGGTCTGCAGCAAATACCGGCCGAGCACGCACGCGTACCCGGTTTCCTCCAGGACCTCTCGTGCCACGCAGGCCGGGATCGTCTCTCCCCGGTCCAGCTTTCCCTTCGGCAACGACCAGTCGTCATAACGCCGGCGGTGCACCACCGCGACTTCGACGTCACCGTCGGCATCGCGCCAGAGCACCGCCCCAGCAGCTTTGATCACCCAAGAGCTCCGTGCTTGTGGAGAAGGTCCATCTGATGGTCGCGCACCGACGAGCCGTCGGACGGCGATGCTTCCCATTCTCCGTCAGCGCGCAACACCCAGCAGCGCGTCTGCGGGTCGAGCGCCGAGGTGAACACGTCGGCGAGCTGCGAAGCCAGTCGCGGGTTCATGACGCGCACGGCCACCTCGACGCGGCGGTCCAGGTTGCGGTGCATCATGTCCGCGCTGCCGATCCAGTACTCGTCGCAGCCGGCGAAGTGGAAGATCCGCGAGTGCTCCAGGAACCGGCCCAGGATCGAGCGCACGCGGATGTTCTCCGACATGCCCTTCACGCCGGGCTTCAGGCCGCAGATGCCGCGCACGACCACATCGACCGGCACACCGGCCTGCGACGCGCGGTACAGCGCGTCGATGATCTGCTCGTCCACGAGCGAGTTCACCTTGATGCGCACACCGGAGGGCTCACCCGCCTGCGCGCGTTCGATCTCCAGGTTGATCCGGTCCACGATGCCCCTGCGGACGCCGTACGGCGCCACCAGCAGGGTGCGGTACTCGTCCTGGCGCGCGTATCCGGTGAGGACGTTGAACAGGTCCGTGAGGTCCGCACCGATCGTCGGCTCGGCCGTGAGGATGCCGACGTCCTCGTACAACCGCGCGGTCTTCGGGTTGTAGTTGCCGGTGCCGATGTGGCAGTAACGCCGGATCGTCGAACCCTCCTGGCGCACCACGAGCGACGTCTTGCAGTGCGTCTTCAGGCCCACCAGGCCGTAGACGACGTGCACGCCCGCCTTTTCCAGCGCTCGGGCCCACTTGATGTTCGCCTGCTCGTCGAAGCGCGCCTTGAGCTCCACCAGCGCGACGACCTGCTTGCCCGCCTCGGCCGCGTCGATCAGCGCGTCCACGATGGGCGAGTCGCCAGAGGTGCGGTACAGGGTCTGCTTGATGGCGAGCACGTGGGGGTCGGCCGCGGCCTGCTCGATGAAGCGCTGCACCGACGTCGAGAACGAGTCGTACGGGTGGTGCACGAGCACATCGCCCTCGCGCAGCGTCGCGAAAACACTCTTCGGCGTCTCGCGCTCACCGAACGCCGGGTGCGTCGCCGGCACGAACGCCGGGTCCTTCAACGTCTTGCGGTCGATGCCGTACATCTGCCACAGGCACGACAAATCGAGCAATCCAGGCACGGTCACGACGTCGTGCGGGTCGACGTCCATCTCCCGCAACAACAGTTCGAGCATGTGCTCGGTCATGTCGTCGGCGACTTCCAGGCGCACCGGAGGTCCGAACCGGCGCCGCGCGAGCTCGCGTTCCAGCGCCTGCAACAGGTCCTCGTCGCGGTCCTCCTCGACCTCGAGGTCCGCGTTGCGCGTCACGCGGAACGCGTGGCACTCGATGACCTCCATGCCGGCGAACAGCTCGCCCAGGTGCGCGGCGATGAGTTCTTCCAGCGGCAGGAAGGTCGCCGAAGACGACGACCGGTCCGCCTCGACCCGGACGAGGCGCGGCACGTTGTCCGGCACCTTCACGCGGGCGAACCGCTCGCCGCCGCCCTCGGGGTCGCGCACGGTCACCGCGAGGTTCAGCGACAGCCCGGAGATGTACGGGAACGGGTGCGCCGGGTCGACCGCGAGCGGCGTCAGGACCGGGAAAACCTGCTCGCTGAAGTAGTTGGAGAGCCTCAACCTGTCGTAGTCCGTGAGGTCGCCCCACGCCACGATGCTGATCTGGTGCTGTTCCAGGCCGGGCCGGATGTGGTCGAGGAACGCGCGGGCGTGCTGCTCGACGAGTTCCTGTGAGCGCTTGGAGATCCCCACGAGCTGTTCGAGCGGAGTGAGCCCGTCCGCGCTGCGCACCGTGAGACCGGTCTCCGCGCGCCGCTTCAGCCCCGCGACCCTGACCATGTAGAACTCGTCCAGGTTCGAGGCGAAGATCGCGAGGAACTTCGCGCGCTCCAGCAGCGGCTGCGAGGAGTCCTCGGCCAGTGCGAGCACGCGGGCGTTGAAGTCCAACCAGGACAGTTCACGGTTGAAGTACCGGTCGTCCGGCAGATCCGTGGGCAGGACGGCGGACGTGACCGCGGGCGGTGCGGAGGGCACGCCGCGCAGCGGGGCGGCGGCCGCTTGACCTCGCTCGACCTTCGCGCGAGTCGCGGATACTCGCCGGGTCGCCGCGCGAGGCTGCTTGCGCGGGGTCGCCGCTTCCGCCTTGGCGCGTGTGCGGCGTCGGGAGGGGGTCGCCTTGCCGTCGTTGTCGTCCGTGCTCACGTCCCGCATTGTTCCGCACTATTGCCGTGAGCGCCCCCAACCAGGACGACCGTCTGGTGAACTCCTCGTCACAGAACAGGCAACCGCAGAGCGGTGACGACCCCGTCGGGACTACGTTCGAGGGTCACCCGTTGCCCCGGACGCAGCATCCGCCAGCCACCCGCAGTGACGGCTTCCGCGCTCACGTCGAGCAAAACGCCGTCATCACGCAGAACAACGGCCGATCCGTCACTGTTGAACGTCGACACGGTCGCCTGCACGGAGCAGAAGCTTAGACGTTCGGACCTACTCGTCTCATTCGCGACGCTGCCAGGGTCGAGGGCATGAAGGTTATAGCCACATTGACCGCGGCAGCCCTGTTGGCCTTCGCCACGGCAGGCTTGGCAACGGCCGCGGCGGCCGAACCCAGGACTCCCAAGGTCGACAAACCACGCTTGCAGGCGGCGGCGAAGAACGTGCGCCTCAAGGCGACCCTGCCCGACAGTGCGCGGGCGATCTCGATCGCGTTCGCCCAGTACGGGCACCGCGACGTCGCGTTCGTCAGCCTGGAGACCGGGCTGAAGACGTTCGACGTCACCGATCTCGACCACCCGAAGCTCCTCGACCACCTCACCAAGCAGGAGATGGCGCTGCCGGGTGACGACCCCACGAAGATCTTCTGGGAGAACGAGGACATCAACGTCGACCCCGTGCGCAAGCTGGCGTTCCTCGCGCGCGAGGTGAACTCGTTCGGGCGCGCACTGCCCGGCGACCGCCCGACCGGCAACTACATCGTGTCCGCTGTGGACCCGGCCGACCTCAAGATCCTGAGTTTCCACCGGCAGGACACCGGTCACACGACCACCTGCATCAACGACTGCCAGTTCCTGTGGACGGCCGGCCGCGACCGTTCGGACGCGAAGACCGGGCGAATCTTCGTCACGGACATCCGCGATCCCAAGACCCCGAAGGAACTGCCTGTCTCGATCGACGTCCGCGGCAAACCGGGCGAGGGCAAGATCACGCACGACGTGCAGGTCGACGCGCAGGGAATCGCGTGGGTGGCGGGCGACAACGGCACGCGCGGCTACTGGACGCAGGGCTGGCACCGCGATCCGTTGAGCGGCAAGTTCCGCGAGGCGAAGGCGTGGGACCCGATCGCCTACGCGGGCGGCACCGTGCCGAAGGCCGACATGCCGACCTCGTTCACGCACAACTCGTTCCGCCCGGTCGGCAGGACGCTGGCCGACGGACCGCGCCCCACGCCTGAGAATCCGCCGGGCACGCTGCTGCTGCACACCGAGGAAGCCTTCGGGTCGCCCACGTGCAAGACCGAGGGCCGGTTCGTCATCTCGTCACTCAAGGGCTCGTTCGACGGCGAGGGCTGGAGCGCGCAGCCGTTCGAGATGAAGACCGTCGGCGTGTGGAGCCCGGACGACCAGGAGGGCACGATCCCCGGTGACGTCGAGTGCTCGGCGCACTACTTCGACGTGAACAAGCGGATCGTCGCCTACTCCTGGTACGAGCAGGGCACGCGGTTCCTCGACATCTCCAACCCCGCCAAGCCGATCCAGATCGGGTACTGGAGGCCGGACTCGGCCGTGTCGTGGGCGCCGTACTGGCACAAGAACAGCGTCTTCATCGCCGACATCTCGCGCGGCGTCGAGATCGTCTCGCTGGAGAAGGGCGCTTACGAGGCGCAGGAGAGCGGTACGAACGTGACGCTCACCACCGAGTACTCCAAGGAACTGGCCAGGGAGAGCGGACGCGACCGCGTGCCGCTCGCCCCGAACCCGTTCTACGGCTGGGCCTGCCCGATGGTCGCGAGCCGCGACGACTCGGCCGACTGCGGAGCGGGAGCCTGCGGCGCACCCTGCTGAATCTGAGCGCGCTGGCGGGTGATCACGCGACGACCGAGGTCGATCATCGGGATCTCCACGGTCCGGTAGAGGACACTCGCCAGCGCCAGGCCCACCGTCGTGACCACCACGGCCTGCCCCATGCCGGACAACGCCGGCAGCACGAACGCGACACCCGTCGCGGCGATCGTCTGCACCAGGTAGAGCGCGTACGAGCGCTCACCGACGAACTGCATCGGCTTCGTGGACAGGAAATCCGTCACCGGTCCCGGCGCGACCAGCGAGGCGAGCAGCAGAGCCGTCGCGGGCGCGTACATCGGGATGATCCACACGTGACCCTGGATCCCGCCGGTCTCGTTCATGAACGCGGCGACCGGCTTCAGGCCGAGGTGCACGCTGGCGAACGCGATCGCGACGAACACCTGCGCGACCGGGTTCGTCAGCGGGCGCAACACCGCGAAGCCGCGCCTGCTGTGCAACGCGATGGCGAGCAGCACACCGGTCAGGATCGAGAAGTAGTGCATCGGCCAGCCGGGGTTGCGGTGCGACACCGTGAAGTTGACGACCACCAGCCCCAGCAGCATGAGCAGGACGGCGGCACCGGCGCGGCGCTTGAGCACGACCGTGCCGGTCGCGACCACGACCAGCGGCCAGACCAGGTAGAACTTCTGCTCGATGCCCAGCGTCCACGACTGGTCGTACGGGCTGCCGTCGGCGAACTCGTTGGTGAAGGTCAGGAAGTACTTCAGCGCCGGGCCGATGCCGTTGCTGGTGAACGTGCCCAGCAGCGCGGAGCCCGCCGCGGTGACGAGCAGGACCACCAGGTACACGGGCAGGATCCGGAACGCCCGCCGCAGGTAGAACTCCTTGAGCGAGATCCGGCCGGTCCGCTGCTCCTCGCGCAGCATCAGCGTCGTGATCAGGAATCCGCTGACGACGAAGAACAGCTGGACGCCGGCCCAGCCCTGCAGCCAGTCAGGGCCGCCGTAGTGGAAGAACACCACCATCACCGCGGCGATGGCGCGGAGACCGTCAAGAGCGGGAAAGCGGCGCAACGCCAGGTAGTCGGCGTGCGTCAACGAAGACATGCAGGTACACCTCTGGACCATGTGTCGGGGAACGACGTCGGGGGTACGTCGTGTGCATCGGTCGTGTGCATCTGGGGATACGGATGTGAAGGCGCGAGGGTTCCCCGTTGGGTGGCCCAGCACCACACAGTCGTGGCGTTCGTCACGCTCTTAACAGTCGGGCAGCGGTGTCAGCGAGGTCAGCGGAGCGGACGCGGCGATCTGCCCGCCCGCCCTCGTGAGCGTTCCACCGTGGACTTCCAGCAAGTACGCGCCTTCGGTGGTGTGCATGGTCGCGCCGCTGCGGATGTCCGTGACGTAGCCGGACTCCGAGCGCCACGACACGAAGTCGCCACTCACGCGAGGAGCCATGATCCCTTCCGTCCGCGGGACGGGTTTGATCTCGGCCAGTTCGCGCGGTTCCGTCCAGTCCGCGCGCCAGCCGTGCAAGGAGTCGCCCTGCGTCCACACCAGCGTTCGGCCGTCCGACGCGACGTTCCCGGCCGGCCGCACCTCGTTCAACGGCTCGGGGAGCGGTGCCTCCGACACGAACTTCCCGTTCTGCAGCCAGATGACCACGTCACCGAAGAAAGCCGGTGCCGTGCCTTGGCCGACGACCCTGTCCTTCTTCTTGGAGAGGTCGTAGACGTGCACCGACCTGCCGTCCGACCAGGTGGCTTTGCCGTTGTGCACCACGGCACCGTTGCGGCCGATCTGCACCGGCGCGCCGTCGTCGCGCGCGTCCCACGCGTAGGTCGTCGGCGTTTCGTCCGACGTGGTGGAGAAGGTGACCCAGCGCCCGTCGAACTCCACGCCGGAGATCTGCTCCTGGTCCTGCACCGCCATCACCTGCTGGCGCTGCCCGTCGTCGCGCAGCACCAGCTCCGTGGTCTGGTTGCGCTTCGTCCGGACCAGTGTCGTGTCGCCGTTGTCGTCGGCGCCGACGATCGTGACGTGCTCGTGCGAACCGGCTTCCGTCTGGTTGCGCGCCAACTCGTCCTTCCACTGCTGCGGCAGGTCGACAGCGCACGACACGAGCTTGCTCGGCGCTGTGTAGTCCGGCAGCCGGTCGTCCTGCATCGCCGCGGTGCATCCGGAAATGACGGTGATCGCCGCCAACGCGATCAGAGTGCGCATCTGCTCCCCAGGGTGTGATCAACCCAAGGGACGTGTGTGGATCGCTCAGGTTGTCCAGGCGGGCAAGGCGTTCGCGGTGTGTGCGCCGAGGCCGAGGATCGACGCGAGGCGCAGATCTTCTTCTGTGTCCACGTCGCAACGCAGCGACGGCCACGGTCCGAGCAGCGCGATCGCACCGGAATCCGTGTGGTGCCCGGCGGATCCGACGCCGAACCGCGGGTCGAGCTCACCGCCGGGTGCGGCGAGGAGCAGCGTCGTGCCGGTGC